>JAZSCJ010000049.1:0-46986 GCA_045602885.1 Oscillospiraceae bacterium | reverse complement strand
ACCTGACGCCAGTAGTCGATCAGAGTGTTGCGCAGTACCATGCCGCGGGGCAAAAAGAAGGGGAAGCCGGGGCCTTCGTCGCGCAGCATATACAGACCCAGCTCCTTGCCCAGACGGCGGTGGTCACGCTTTTTGGCCTCTTCCAGTTTGGCCAGATATTCGTCCAGTTCGTCCTTCTTGGGGAAGGCGATGCCGTAGATGCGCTGCAGGGTTTCGCGGTTGGAGTCGCCGCGCCAGTAGGCGGCGTTGCAGGCGGTCAACTTGATGGCGTTGCCCTTGACCCGGCCGGTGGAATCCAGATGGGGGCCGGCGCACAGGTCGGTGAAGTCGCCCTGCTTGTAGAAGCTGATGGCGGCATCCTCGGGCAGGTCGTTGATCAGCTCGACCTTGTAGGGCTCGTCGCGCATCAGATCCAGCGCCTCAGCGCGGGGCAGCTCAAAGCGCTCCAGCTTGAGCTTTTCCTTGCAGATCTTGCGCATCTCGGCCTCCAGCTCCTCCAGCTGGGTCTCGGAGAAGGGCTCGGGCGTGTCAAAATCGTAGTAGAAACCGTTCTCAATGGCCGGGCCGATGGCCAGCTTGACTTCGGGATGCAGACGCTTCATGGCCTGGGCCAAAATGTGAGAGCAGGTGTGCCAATAGGTCTTGCGGTATTCCTCGTTTTCAAAAGTGTACAGGTTTTCTTCCGCCATTGGTAAATCCTCC
The DNA here is from genome assembly GCA_045602885.1 of Oscillospiraceae bacterium. GTDB lineage: Bacteria > Bacillota > Clostridia > Oscillospirales > Oscillospiraceae > JAJPXI01. The sequence goes on along the minus strand of JAZSCJ010000049.1, from coordinate 46,284 downwards.
TTGATGTTTGGGGCAAGAAAAGAAAAACTCACCCCTGATGAAATTCAGGGGTGAGATAATATCCCACGGTTCCACCCTGCTTGCAAGAAGCGCTGAGCCGTCGCGAGCAGCACGGATGGACCGAAGCGAGGGCGAGGGGAGGGCCGAAAGGCCCGGACACCAGCCCGAGTCGGAGGGAAGCCGTGCGTCGTGAGCAGGCAAAGCGTGACAACTTGCCGCTTTGTGTCCTCTGTAACGGGAGGCGCCCGGTCTGCTCCTCACAGACAGCTCGGGAGTGGTAAAAATCCGTCGCGTTACGCAGGACGCTTGCAGCAAAATGCGTCCCTCTCTGGGCGGTGCGAACGGTTTCGTCTCCGTCAATGCCGATTTAACGGGGTTACTATACCACCGCGTGTCGGGAATGTCAAGGCCGGGACGGCCCGAAGCCGTGAAAAAGTGCGGGGGGAAGGGCGGCGTTTGTTGACAAACGGGGAACAGAGGTTTAAAATATGGAATTGATACCCATTAATATTTTGTATGGATTTGAATAGCACATGAAGGGGGCGGGAACGCGTGAGATTTGTAACGGTTGAAAATTTGTGTGCGGGTATGACGCTTGCGCGGGACCTGTACCGAAACACCGAGATCATGTTGGCCAAGGGCGTCGAGTTGACCCAGCGGTATGTGGATGGCATCAATCGTCTGGGCTTCCCCGGCGCGTACATCGTGGATGAGCTTTCGGAAGATCTGCGCATCGAGCCGGTCGTCAGCGATAAGCTGCGCATGGAAGTGACCCAGCGGCTGATTGAGGCACGCAGCTTTATCAGCGAAGAGGACAGCGGCTCAGTGCGCCAGGGGCCGGACGTGCTCAATCAAATCAATAATGTGGTTTCCGAGCTGAGCGCAAGCAGCGAGGTCATGGTCAATATTCGGGATTTGTCCAGCTATGACGACTATACCTACTCCCATTCCCTGAATGTAATGCTGCTGTCGGTTCTGCTGGGACGGACCTTAAAGCTTTCTCGTGACGATCTGGTGGGCCTGGGCGCCGGTGCGCTGTTCCACGACATTGGAAAAATGCACGTCAACAAGCGCATCCTGCTCAAGGAAGGCGCGCTGAGCGACGAAGAATTTGAGATCATGAAGGCCCATCCCCAGGACGGGTACAACGATGTGCGCAATCGATTCAGCATAGACGAGCAGTATCTGCTTGCCATTCTGGAGCATCATGAGAAATTTGACGGCTCCGGCTATCCCAATCGAAAGCAGGGGGACGACATCTCTCTTTACGGGCGCATTTGCGCGGTGGCCGACGTCTATGACGCGCTCAATTCCAGACGCCCGTATCGGGAGGCCATGCCGGTGCATGAGTGCGTGGAGTATATCATGAGCGGTACCGGCAGCCACTTTGACCCGGAAGTGGTGGATGCGTTCCTTGTCCGCATCGCCCCCTATCCGCTGGGCTCGTCGGTTCGTCTGAGCAACGGCTGGTGTGGTCTGGTCATCAAGAACCACTTGAATTACGGCCTGCGGCCTACGCTGCGTATTTACGAGCAGAACGGCCAGCGGGTGAAACCCTTTGAGATCTCGCTGCGGGATGACCCGAAATACTTGAATGTGACGGTCATGGGCATTGCATAAAGAAACATCCGCTTCCGATTCGGAAGCGGATGTTTTTGTTTGGTCATAACAGATACAGGCGATCCACATCGGCCACGGTGAAATAGTGCGCGTCCTCCTGCTGCATGGCATCGTAGATGCGCTGCTTGGCCTGCTCGTTGCTGACGGGGCAGCTGTGGGGCAGCACCATGTCGAAAATCAGATTGGTGCGCATGGGGCCGCAGGTCATGCGAAAATCGTGGACGGTGACGGCCGGGTCAATGACCTCCTGCGCTCGCCGGGTCACCAGCATCCGAAGCCGGTCGCAGGTTTCGTCGCCCACCAGAATGGGGTCCATGTGGATGACCGCTTCCACGGCGTACGTCTCCTTGAGTTCACGCTCAATGTGATCGATGATGTCGTGGGTGGCCAAAATGTCGGCATCGGAGGGGATCTCGGCGTGCAGGGAGAGCATCCGGCGGCCGGGGCCGTAATCGTGGATGATCAGATCGTGCAGTCCGATGATCTCCGGGTGGGACAGCACGGTTTCCTGTACGCCGCGCACCAACGCCGGATCGGGAGGCTGGCCCAGCAGCGGGCCGATGGTGTCCTTGATGGCGCAAATTCCGGCGCGCAGAATAAAGATGGCGACGGCAGCGCCCAGCCAGCCGTCAATGTGCAGCTGGAAGAAGTGTCCGGCCAGCAGACCGGCCAGCACCACCGAGGTGGCTACGGCGTCGGCCAGACAGTCGGAGGCCGTGGCGGCCAGTGCCGCCGAGGCAAGGCGCTTGGACAGGACGTGGTTAAACCGATACATCCAGAGCTTGATCAGTACCGATGCCACCAGAATACCCACCGAAAGCCAGGAGAAGGTGAGCTGCTCGGGGTGCAGGATCTTGGATAGGGAGGACTTGCCCAGTTCAAAACCCACCAGCAGGATGAGCATGGAGATGACCAGTCCGGTCAGATACTCCATGCGCCCGTGGCCAAAGGGGTGCTCATCGTCGGGCTTTTGTCCGGCCAGCCGAAAGCCGATCAGAGTGATCAGCGAGGAGCCGGCGTCGGTCAGATTGTTCAGCGCGTCGCCCATGACGGAAATGGCGCCCGTGACGGCACCGGCGACAAATTTTCCGGCGCACAACAGCAGATTCAACGCGATACCCACCAGCCCGGATACCGTGCCGCATCGGTCACGCAGGGCAAGGTCATCCGCCTTGGCATCGGCGGGGATCAGACGGCGGGTCAAAAAGGAAACCATGCGGCAACCTCCTTATTTTGTGTTATCACAGCTTATGTACGAAAAAACAGATCAGAACTCCAGCACATCGCCGGTATGGATGATGTGGAGTTTCTCACCGGCGGTCTGCTGCATCAGCGCCAGCGCCGGCGCGCCGGTGCAGTGGCCGGTGTAGATGCCGTCCACGCCCAGCTCGTCGGTCAAACGGCGGGTCAGCGCGCAGACTGCGTCGGGCGTGGGACCCAGCGTGGTCACGCCGCCCGGGCCCATCAGGTGCAGTCCGCCGATCAGCGCGTGCACCCGCTGGCCGGGGAAGCGCTGCAGAATGTCCGCCACAATGTGGTCGCCGCCGGCGTGACAGCAGCTGTTCATAACCACCAGACCACGAGGGGTCTCGGCCACCAGCGACTGCTCGTGGTCGATCGTGTCGGGCACCAGCCACAGGCCGGGGGCGATCTGCCGCATTTCGTCGGCCCGGTCAAAGCGGTGTGCGTATTGGGTCAAAAGCGGATCACACAGGCCGATGTACCGCCCGTCCGCGCCGTACTGTGGCTGCATCACGGCCGAGCGGGCGTAGACCTTGACCCGGTCGTTGCAGGCAAACAGGGCGGCAAAGCCGTCGGCATGGTCGTAGTGACCGTGGGAGAGCACGGCGGTGTCCAGCGTTTCCGGCGTGCATCCCAGCAGTCGGGCGTTGTGCAAAAACCTGTCCGACTGACCGGCATCCAGCAGGAAGTCGGCTGCGTTGTACTGCAAATACAGGGACAGGCCGTGCTCGGGCTGATAGGGGGCACGGCCCTCATTTTCCACCAAAACGGTAATGCGCATATCAATCGTTCTCCTTTTTCAGCGGTATGCGGGTCACATCGTGAACCCACTTGCGGGAGCGGAAGCGCCAGATGCCCAAAAAGAACTTGGTCACATTTTCCGTTTCAATGGACAAATAGACCCACAAAATACCCAGTTTGGCCACCAGACCGGACACGACGGCCAGCGGAATGGCGATCAGCCAAAGGGGCAGCACGTCGATGGCGGTGGTAAAGCGCACATCGCCGCCGCCGCGCAGCACGCCCACGATGTTGGTGGTGTTAAAGGCGCGACTGGGCAGGAACAGTGCCACGATGGTCAGCATCATAACGGCGATCTCGGCCGCGGCCGGGCAGTTTTCAAAGGCCGGGTAAATGGGGAAAATATAGGGGTTGATGACCAGATGGGTGGCCAACAGCATGAAGCTGCCCACCACAGCGCCCATGAGCACCGAAACCACCAGCAGGGCCTTGCCCACGTCATAGACCCGGTTGGAGCGGCCGGCGCCGATCTCCCGGCCGATGATGATGGCCGCGGCGGCGGCCACGGCGAAAATGCCTACCGAGCAGAAGCGGTCCAGGTTGCCGGCCACGGCATAGGCGGCCAGGATCTCTGTGCTGCCGTCCATGTGGCCCATGACGGTGGGATACAGGGAAGTGCCCAGGCCCCAAAGGGTTTCATTGAGTACGACAGGGGTGGCAAATTTGAAAAAACGTCGCCAGGTATCTTTTCCGGGGCGCAGCAGCAAAGCAGGGCGCAGGCGGAACTTTTTGCTGCACACGGCGTGGCCGAGCATGAGCAAAAATTCGATTACGCGGGCCAGCAGGGTGGCCAGTGCGGCGCCGCGCACGCCCAGGGCAGGCGCGCCCAGCATGCCGAAGATAAACACCCAGTTCAAAATGGTGTTGGCCAGCATGGAAATGCTGAAAATGATCAGACCAAGCTTGGGGTTTTCCATGCTCCGGTGCGCACCCACATAAACGCCGGTGATGCTGTTGAAAATATAGGAAAAGCCGACAATGCGGCCGTATTCAGCGGCAATGTCACGCAGTTGGGGATCGTTGGTCAGCATACCCATGATCTGGGTAGGGTAGAAAAAGAGCGCCAGAGCAAACAGCGTGGAGATCGCTGCGGCCACCATGGCCGAAACGCCCACCACGCGGTTGATGGAATCGGGGTCTTCGTGTCCCCAGTACTGGCTGATCAGTACGGCCGAACCCGACTGGATGCCAAAAATCACAAACTGGATGACAAAAATGGGCAGGTTGGCCAGTGTGACGGCGGCCAGAGGGGTCTCGCCCAGCATGCCCACCATGAAGGTGTCCACCAGAGCCAGCGAGGTGGTTACCAAATTTTGCAGCACGATGGGGATGCAAAGAAGGATCAAATTTCGATAAAAGGCTTTGCCTTGTCGCAGATAAGAAAACACAACATCAACCTTTCATGACAGATAGGCGCTCCCGGGTGACCTGCGCCAGCGCGTCACACAGCGCGTCGATCTCCTCCCGGGTGGTGGCAGGGGCAAAGGAAAGGCGCAGCACGCCCTTGAGCACGTCGCCGGGCAGACCCAGCGCGGCAAAGACATGACTGGGCTTGCCCTTGTGGCAGGCCGAGCCGTTGGAAATGCAGATGCCTCTGGCATCCAGATCGTTCATGACCATCTGGCTGGGATAGCCGGGCAGTGACACGGCGCAGATGTGGGGCGCGTCGCCTTCGGAAACCACCACCAGACCGTTGACTTGCTCCTGCAGACGGGACAGCGCGTATTGCTTGATTTGGCGTACCGATTCCATGTCGGCGCCTTTGGCCGCACGGCAGGCCGCGGCAAAGGCGGCCAGCTGGGCGGTGGGTTCGGTGCCGGGCCGACGGCCGTCCTCTTGACCGCCGCCAAACAGAAGGGGCTTGATCTTGCCCTGAATGTCCTTTTTGATATACAGCGCGCCCACGCCCTTGGGAGCACCGATCTTATGACCGCTGATGGTCAGCAGGTCAACGCCCAGACTTTTGGGCGTAAAGGGGACGTGGCAAAAGCCTTGTACGGCATCAGTGTGGAACAGAATGTCCCGGTTAAGGGCCTTGGCGGCCTTGGCGCACTGTGCCACCGGGAAAAGCGCGCCCGTTTCGTTGTTGACCAGCATCATGGACACGGCAATGGTGTTCTTCTCCAAGGCTTTTTTGAAATCCTCCACCGTCACATGGCCGGTCTTGTCGGGCTGCAGATAGGTGACGCGAAACCCCTCGTCCTCCAGAAAACGGGCCGTTTGGAGCACGGCGGCGTGCTCTACTGCGGTGGTGATGATGTGATCGCCACGGCGGCGCATGGCCCGGGCGGCAGCGCGCAGGGCCCAGTTGTCGCCCTCGGTGCCGCAGGAGGTAAAAAACAGCTCGCCCGGTGTACAGCCCAGCGCTGCGGCCACATCGGCACGCCAGAGTTTGACGGCGGCGGCGGCCTGTCGGCCCATCTCGTAGCCGGAGGAAGGGTTGCCAAAATTGCCGGTGAGCACCTCGTAAGCGGCCTGCGCGGCCGAAGGGCATACCGGAGTGGTGGCGGCATAGTCAAGATAAATGGGCATACGCAGGCTCCTTACTTCCATGGATAATCATAATATTTTACGAGTTTCTCCGTGTAAAGTCAAGGGGATCGGCCCGAAGGAAAGGCGGTGTCGGTGCTTGCGTATTGGAAGAATTTGTAGTATGATTTAACATGAGAAATTATATAAAGGGGGACGTAGCATGAAACTGACTTTTTTTGGCGCCGCCAAGGCGGTCACCGGAAGCTGTCATTGCGTGGAGTGCAACGGCAGTAAAGTTTTGATCGATTGTGGTTTGCAGCAGGGACGGGATGAGATCGACAACGCTCAGCTGGACTTTGCAGCCAACTATATTGACGCCGTTATTGTGACCCATTCGCACATCGACCATTCCGGCCGTATTCCGTTGTTGGTCAAGCAGGGCTTTCAGGGCAAGATTTTTTGCACCCGGCTGACGGCTCAGCTGTTGGACATCATGCTGCGTGACTCGGCGCATATTCAGGAGATGGACGCCGAGTGGAAGAACCAGAAGGGCAAACGCTCCGGCCGTGAGCCGGTGGAGCCGCTGTATAGTCAGATGGATGTGGAAGCGGCGCTGGAGATGCTGCATGTGTGCGAGTATGACGAGATGGTGGACATCTGCCCGGGCATCCGCATGAGCTTTACCGATGCCGGTCACCTGCTGGGCTCGGGCTGCGCCAAGCTGTGGCTGAGCGAAAACGGTGTGGAAAAAACCATCGTGTTCTCGGGCGACTTGGGCAATGCCGATCAGCCCATCATTCGTGACCCCCAGCCCATCCAGCCGCCGCAGGTGGACTATGTGGTTACCGAAAGCACTTACGGCGACCGCAATCACGAGCCGCCCGAAAGCTATACCGAGGCGCTGGCGCAGATTATTGACGAAACCTTTGACAAGGGCGGCAATGTCATCATCCCCTCCTTTGCCGTGGGTCGTACGCAGGAGCTGCTGTATTTCATTCGTGAAATGAAGGCACGGGGACTGGTGCGCAACAATCCCAATTTCCAGGTGGTGGTGGACTCGCCGTTGGCCAACAAGGCCACTCGCATCTTTTCCGGCGATCTGCGCGGCTATCTGGACGAGCAGGCCATTGCCGACATCAAGGAAGGCGCGCTGTTTACCTTCCCCGGTCTGACCCTCAGCGAGACCAGCGAGGAGTCCAAGGCGCTCAATCTGGACAAAAGTTCCAAGGTCATTATTTCGGCTTCGGGCATGTGCGATGCCGGACGCATTCGTCACCATTTGAAGCACAACCTGTGGCGCAGCGAGAGCACGGTGGTCTTTGTAGGCTTCCAGGCACAGGGTACCCTGGGTCGTGCCCTGCTGGAGGGGGCCAAGACGGTCAAGCTGTTTGGCGAGGAGATTTTGGTGCGTGCCAACATCGTCAACTTCAAGGGCCTGTCCTCCCATGCCGACCGTGACCATCTGATCGCCTGGGCCGAGCAGTTTTCCGATCCCCGTCCGGCCCAGTATTTTGTGGTACACGGCGAGGCGGAGGTGGCCGAGATCTACGCACGCACGCTCAATGAGCGTGGCATGGCGGCCCATGCCCCCGAATACGAAGAGGTGTACGATCTGGCCACCAACACCATGTTGGCCGCCGGTGTGCCCCGCATCCGGGAAAAGGTCACGCATAAGAAATCGGTTTCCCCGGCCTACCGCCGGCTGGAGACCACGGTGGACGATTTGGCCGCTTTGGTCCGCCGCAGTCAAGGCGTGCCCAACAAGGATCTGGCCAAGCTGGCCGATCAGCTGCGTAGCCTGATGGAGAAGTTTGAACGCTAAACGTGGAGGAATGTGGTTATGAGCCGCGCCGATCAGATTTTTATTGAAAACTGCAAGGAGATACTGGCCCACGGTGTGTGGGACACCGATCAGAACGTGCGCCCCAAGTGGGAGGATGGCAGCAGCGCCCACACCGTGAAAAAGTTCGGTTTGGTCAATCGCTACAATCTGCAGGAGGAGTTTCCTGTTCTGACCGTGCGCAAGCAATTTTTCAAAAGCGCGCTGGATGAGCTTTTGTGGATCTGGCAGAAAAAGTCCAATCGGGTCAGTGAGCTGTCCAGTCACATCTGGGACGCCTGGGCCGATGAAAACGGCACCATCGGCAAGGCTTACGGGTATCAGTTGGGGGTCAAGCACCAGTATCCCGAGGGGGAGTTTGACCAGGTGGATCGTGTGCTGTTTGACCTCAAGCACAATCCGGCCTCCCGGCGCATTATGACCAATCTGTACAACCACCACGATCTGCACGCGATGGGGTTGTACCCCTGCGCCTACTCCATGACCTTTAATGTATCGGGCAAGACGCTCAACGCCATTCTCAATCAGCGCTCGCAGGATATGCTCACGGCCAACGGCTGGAACGTCATGCAGTACGCCGCCCTGGTGCATATGTTTGCGCAGGTTTCCGGTCTGCAGGCCGGTGAGCTGGTCCATGTGATCGCCGACGCCCACATTTACGACCGCCACGTTCCCGTGGTGGAACAGCTCATCGAGCGTGAGCCCCTGCCCGGCTGTCAGCTTTGGATCGATCCGAGCATTACCGATTTCTATTCCTTTACCAAGGACAGTCTCAAGCTGGAAGGCTATGAGGGGCATCCGCTGGATGCCAAGCTGATTCCGGTGGCGGTGTGATATGAAGCTGATCGTTGCTGTGGATCAAAACTGGGCCATCGGCAGGGATGGCGACCAGTTGCTGTATATTCCCGAGGATCTCAAGCGGTTTAAGGAACTGACCATGGGGCATCCGGTCATTCTGGGGCGCAAGACGCTGGCCACCTTTCCCGGCGGCCGCCCGCTCAAGGGGCGGCGCAATCTGATCCTGTCCCGGGATCCCGACTTTGCCCCCGAAGGGGCTGAGGTTTATCACGATGTGGAAACCCTGTTGGCCCATGCGCCCGAGGATTCCTTTGTGATTGGTGGGGCCAGCGTGTATGAGCTGCTGGCGGATCGCTGCGACACCGCCTATGTGACCAAAATCGACGCGCAGTTTCCTGCCGACACCTGGTTCCCCAATCTGGACGAGCGGGGCTGGTCGGTGGTGGAGCAATCGGAAGACTTTGACCACCAAGGGATTTCGTACCGTTATGTGACCTATCAAAACGGATAATCATGCAGCGGAGCACGCAGGGTGCTCCGCTGTCTGTCCATGTGATGGCACTAATGTGATGGCACTAGGAAGAATGCTTGTCCCGTAAGAGGGGCAGACGGTCGTACCACCGCAGTACGTCGGTATGCCCGGCGCTGCGCAGCAGCCACAGCGTGAAGACGGCATCCAGCGCCACAAACACCATTGCAGGCAGTGTCCAGGCAAGGGGAAAGGCGGCCGCCCAGCGTGCCACCGCCGGATGCGCCCAGGCTGCCAGGACGAGGGAGAGCAGTCCCCAGAACACGGAAAACAGCAGGCATACCCGGCCGTTTACGTTCCAGCGCAGCGCCGAGTAGTCCCAAAAACGCACCCCCAGCGCACGCTCATAAAACCAGTCCATCCCATATTCCACCCCTGTGGCCACCAGCGCACCGCACAAAAAAAGCAGCGCCGGCCGGTTCAGTACCGCCGGGGGCAAATGGGCGATGAGCACACCCCCCAGACCATACACCGGACACAGGGGCAGCAGTAAAAAGCACTTGCGGTCGGGCTTGGGGGAGTGGGTCATACGTGCAAAGAGAACCTCCAGCAAAAAGCCGGCAAAGCTATACAGCAGGAATTGCCAAAACAGTTGCGCCATATCATATTCTCCCTTCGGTTGCTGTATGTTAGGATGGTACGTAAGGGAGCATTTGATACGCTGACGGTGCCCATTGCGAAAAAAAGCACCGTTGCCCGGCATTTGTTTTTTTGATATAATACTTTGATTTTGCATCAGACCAAAGAAAAGGAGCCATCCTAATCTATGGATAACATTACTCTTATCGGTATGCCCGGCTGTGGCAAAAGCACGGTTGGCGTGTTGCTTGCCAAGGCATTGGGCTTTGATTTTATTGACACCGACCTGACCCTCCAGCAGCGGGAGGGCGCACTGCTGCAAACCATTTTGAACGAGCGTGGCACCGAGGTTTTTCTTGACCTGGAGCAGGATGCCATCTGCTCGGTGCAGTGCAACAACACCATCATTTCCCCCGGCGGAAGCTGCGTCTGCCGGGAGCCTGCCATGGCGCATTTGAAGCAGTTGGGCAAGGTGGTCTATCTCCGCCTGCCGCTGGACGAACTGCAAGCGCGGCTCAACAACATCAGCACCCGAGGCATTGCCATGGAGCCCGGGCAGACCTTGCTTGACCTGTACAACTACCGCACCCCCCTCTACGAGCGGTGGGCCGACGTGGTGGTGGAGTGTACCGGTCAGACTTTGGAGCAGACGGTTTCCGCTGTGTTGCGCGGCTTGATCGCTCCGGCAAATTTGTAAAGGATCGAAGAACATGACATTCAAAGAACTGGGGCTGATGCCCCAAATCCTCTCCGCGCTGAAGGAGCAGGGCTATGAATCGCCCACCCCGATTCAGCGCGGCGCCATTCCTCCTGCCCTCAAGGGGCAGGACGGGCTGGGCTGTGCCCAGACCGGCACGGGAAAAACCTGCGCCTTTTCCGCGCCCATTCTTCAGCGACTGAACGCCACCTACAAAAAGGGTGAGCATAAGATCCGCGCCCTCATTCTGACCCCTACCCGGGAGCTGGCGTTGCAGATCGAGGAGTGCATCGAGGCCTACGGCAAGCATCTGCCCCTGCGCTCGGCGGTCATTTTCGGCGGCGTGGGTCAGCAGCCGCAGGTGCAGAAGATCCGCCGCGGTCTGGACATCCTGGTGGCCACCCCGGGGCGCCTGCTGGACCTGCACGGACAGGGGCTGATCGACCTGCTGGACGTGGAGATTTTTGTGCTGGATGAAGCAGATCGTATGCTGGACATGGGGTTTATCCATGATGTGCGCCGCGTCATCAAGCAGCTGCCCGTGAAGAAGCAGACGCTGTTTTTCTCGGCCACCATGCCGCCCGAGGTCATGGAGTTGGTGGATGCGCTCTTGCACGATTACGCCCGTGTGGAGGTAAACCCGGTGTCCTCCCCGGTGGAGGTCATTGCCCAGAGCCTTTATTTTGTGGACAAGGGCAACAAGACCAAGCTGCTGGCCCATCTGATCCGGGAACACAAAATGGACAGCGTACTGGTCTTTTCCCGTACCAAGCACGGTGCCAACCGCATTGCGCAGGATCTGGACAAGGTGGGCATTACCGCCGCCGCTATCCACGGCAACAAGAGCCAGACGGCACGCCAGCAGGCGCTGGCCGATTTCAAAGACGGCAAGCTGACGGCGCTGGTCGCCACCGATATTGCTGCGCGCGGCATCGACATCGACGCGCTGAAATGGGTGGTCAACTACGACCTGCCCGAAGTGCCCGAAACCTATATCCACCGCATCGGCCGCACCGGCCGTGCCGGACGGGACGGCACCGCCCTGTCCTTCTGCCGTGCCGATGAAAAGAATTATCTCAAGCAGATCGAAAAGCTGCTGGGGCGCAAGCTGCGTGTGGTGGAGGAGCATCCCTATCCCATGGTGGAGGCCGCCACCGGGGTGGATCCTATGCTGCAGGCCAAGCGGGAGGGCAAAGAGAATGCCCGGGCCCGTGCCGCCGAGCGGCGCCGGGCACAGAATGAAAAGGCCCCGTCCAGGCAGGAACCTGTCCGGCAGACCAAGGCCAAGCAAGAAGTCGTTCCTGCGGCCAAGACCAAGCCCCGGGCGCAGGAAACGCCCGCGGCGGAGCAAGCACCCAAGCGGGATCCCAAGCCCAATGCCGCCAGGCGCGGTCTGCGCCAGCAGCGGCTGGAGGATACTATGCCGGCCGCGCCCACCCAGGCATCGGGCGTGTTCGTCCGGCCCAATCCCTTTGACGGGGAACGCATCATGGACGCCACGGCCCGTCTGTTGGCGCCCCGTTCCAGAACGGTGACACCGCCGGTCAAGGCGCAGCCGGAAGAAACGGGATCGGGCAAGCGGGAAAAGCGCCGCAAGAAGAAAACGCTTCTGCACAAAGATCCTGCGCCCCAGGTGCACAGTGCGTCCCACAAGGAAACGACCCGGCCCGGCAAGGATGCGGCGGCTTTCGGGGGCGGAAAAAAGCGATCCGGCCGCAGTGACCGGCCCCGTCCGGTGGAACTCAAGCAAAGCCATGTTAAGGACTCCACCGAGCAGCCCACGCTGATGAAGCCCTATTATCTCTATGATGACAATTAAGGTTTTCCGCCGTCCCCACCGCCGGGGACGGCGGTTGCTCCTTGCGCTGCCGGTGCTGGCGGCGCTGGTGGCGTTTTTCCTGTGGCAGCAAAACGGTATCTGCACCCAAACGGTGCAGATAAACGATCCCGATTTACCGGCTGCTTTTGACGGACTGCGCATCGTCCACCTGTCCGATCTGCACGGCAAAGAGTTTGGCCCGGACAATCAAACACTGCTGGATCGGGTGGCCGAGCTGCGGCCCGATTTGATCGTCATTACGGGCGATCTCATCGACCGGGCGGCGCAGATGGAACATATCCCGGTGTTGGCCGAAGGATTGGTTGAGATCGCACCCACCTATTATGTGACGGGTAACCACGAATGGGCGGTGCGCCGGATGCGGGATTGGAAGCAGATGCTGACCGACTGCGGCGTGCAGGTGCTGAGCAACCAGTACCAAATGTGGACAAAGCAGGGACAAACGCTGGCCATTGCCGGTGTAGACGACCCCAACGGCCCGGCCGACCAGAAAACCGGGGAGCAATTGCGCGGCGAGATCGACGCCGATTACACCATCCTGCTGTCCCACCGGGACGCCGTGACGCGGTATGCCCAGTGGGGCTATGACCTGACTCTTTGCGGCCACGGTCATGGAGGGATTTTACGATTACCCCTTGTGGATCAAGGCGTATTCAGCACCGATCACACGTTTTTTCCGACCTACGATGGCGGATTGTATGCCATCGGGCAGGGGAACTGGTGCTTTGTTTCCCGGGGGCTGGGCAGCAACACGGTGCCCATCCACGCCTTCCGGCTGTTTAACCGGCCCGACCTTCCGCTTCTCGTTTTGGGAACCACAGAATAAATGCACCTGCGGCATCTTGCGGCCGCTTTTGGCCGAAAATGCGTTGCGACTTCTTGGAATACACAAAGTATTCCTGCAAAGACCGCGCCTTTTTTCGACCGAAAACCGCCGCGCAATTTGCGGTTGGTGATTCATTCCGTGCCTCCCATATTTTCTTTCTTGACTTGAGGAAGTGCCATATGACAAGTTACATTGCAGGACAATTTGATATCGCCGTCATCGGCGCCGGTCATGCAGGCATTGAGGCCGCCCTGGCCGGTGCGCGCATGGGCTTGAAGACCATTTGTTTTACCGTCAATTTGGACGCGGTGGGCAACATGCCCTGTAATCCGGCTATCGGCGGTACGGGCAAGGGGCACATCGTCCGGGAACTGGACGCATTGGGCGGCGAGATGGCCAAGGCGGCCGACCGGGCCTGCATCCAGTACCGTATGCTCAACCGGGGCAAGGGCCCGGCCGTCTGGTCGCTGCGTGCCCAGGCTGACCGCCGCCGCTATCAAGAGGTCATGAAGCACACGGTGGAGCTGCAGCCCAACCTGTCCATGAAGCAGGCTGAGGTGGTGGAGATCCTGACCGAGAACGGTGCGGTGTCGGGTGTGAAGACCCATACCGGGGCCATCTACCATGTCAAAGCCGCTATCCTGTGTACCGGCACCTATCTGGGTGGGCGTACCATTGTGGGTGAGGTCACTCAGCAGTCGGGCCCGGACGGTCTGGCCGCAGCGCTGGAATTAACCAAAAGCCTTGTGGCACATGGGCTTTCCATGCGACGCTTTAAGACGGGCACGCCCCCGCGGGTCAACCGCCGCAGCGTGGATTTCACGCAGTTGGAGGTGCAGGCCGGCGAGGACGATTGCCAGCCCTTTTCTTTCCAGACCGAGCAGGTGCCGGAAAATCAGGCGGTGTGCTATCTGACCTATACCAATCAGAAAACCCACGAGATCATTCGGGAAAACCTGCATCGCTCCCCGCTGTTTTCCGGCGTCATCGAGGGCGTGGGGCCGCGCTACTGCCCCTCCATCGAAGACAAGGTGGTGCGCTTTGCCGACAAACCGCGCCATCAGCTTTTCATCGAGCCCATGGGCTTAAATACCGAGGAACTGTACATTCAGGGTTTTTCCTCCAGTTTGCCCGAAGAGGTGCAGCTTGCCATGCTGCACACGCTGCCCGGCCTGGAGCACGCCGAGATGACCCGTCCGGCCTATGCCATCGAGTATGACTGCGTGGACCCCACCGAGCTGCTGCCCACGCTGGAGTGCAAAAAAGTGCCCGGCCTGTATGGCGCGGGCCAGTTCAACGGCTCTTCCGGCTATGAGGAGGCGGCGGCGCAGGGTTTTATGGCCGGCGTCAACGCCGCACTCAAACTGCTGGGCAAGCCGTCGTTGGTGCTGGGTCGGGAGCAGGGCTACATTGGCGTACTCATTGACGACTTGGTGACCAAGGGCACCAACGAGCCTTATCGCATGATGACCTCCCGAACCGAATACCGCCTGCTGTGCCGACAGGACAACGCCGATCAGCGTTTGACCCACATCGGCTATGAATTGGGTCTGGTGTCCCGGGCGCAGTATGACCACGTGCAGGAAAAGTACGCGGCCGTAGAGCGTGAAATTCGACGTCTGGAGCACACCGGCACACGGGAGGGGCGTCTGTGCGATCTGCTGCGCCGCCCCGAGGTGAGCTATGAAAGTCTGGCCGAGTGTGACCCCGAGCGGCCTGCGCTGCCCCTTGAGATCACCGAGGCGGTGGAGATCGCCATCAAATACCAAGGCTACATCGACCGCCAGCTGCGGCAGGTGGAGGAAATGAAGAAGTTGGAGCGCCACCCCATTCCTGCCGATCTGGATTACGCCGCGCTGGCCGGATTGCGCATCGAGGCACGCCAGAAGCTGGCTCAGGTGCGCCCGGCCAATCTGGGTCAAGCCAGCCGTATTTCCGGCGTGTCTCCGGCCGACATCGCGGCGCTGATGGTTTATTTGGAGAAGTGACATGAGTAAAACGATCGTGCTTGGCCTGTCCGGTGGTGTGGACTCTGCCGTGGCTGCTCGGCTGCTGTTGGAGCAGGGATATACTGTCACCGGCGTCTATCTGGACATTGGCTTGCCCGGCAGCGGTGCCGACGATGCCGCCGCCGTGGCCCGCCAACTGAACATCGACTTTGCCGTGCGGTCCATTGCCGATGCGCTGGAGCGCCACGTCTGCGCCCCCTTTGCCGCCGATTATCTGGCCGGACGCACGCCGCTGCCCTGCGCCCGGTGCAACCCTGCGGTCAAGTTTCCTGCTCTGCTGGCCGAGGCGCAGGCGCGGGGGATTGAGAAGATCGCCACCGGCCACTATGCCCGGACGATGCACGGGAATCTGTATCGGGGGCATCCATCCAATGACCAGTCTTACCTGCTGGCGCAGCTGCCCGGTGAGGTGTTGAAACAGGTTGTGTTCCCACTGGGTGACTACTGCAAGGCGCAGGTGCGCGCGCTGGCCGAGGGATATGGCATTCCGGTGGCCCACAAGCCGGACTCCATGGAGATCTGCTTTGTGCCCGACGACGATTATGTGGCTTGGCTGACCGCCCGGGGTGCTACGGCGGTGCCGGGTGATTTTATCGACAAAGATGGTAAGGTGCTGGGCCGTCATACGGGGATTCATTGTTATACCCTGGGACAGCGCCGGGGGCTGGGTGTGTCGGGGCCGCACCGTTATTTTGTTTCGGCCATTGATCCCGTGCACAACACTGTCGCCCTGTCCGACGGAAGCGATCTGGGCCGCACCGAAGTGATTTGCGAGCAGCCCAACTGGCTGTGCGATGTGCCCCCCACGGAACCCTTTTCCTGTCAGGTGCGCCTGCGCCATTCCAAGCACAGCGATGCTGTTACCGTGTATCCCAACGAGGGGGGCAGGGTGGTTGTTCGCGCGGACACGGCGCTGCGCGCTCCCACGCCGGGGCAGCTTGCCGTTTTTTATGACGGTGACCGGGTGCTGGGCTCGGCGTGGATCACAGATCAGACACAATGATCGTAAACGCTTGTGTGACAAGGGATCACAATAAAAATGCAGAGTGATCTGCTGCGCGCCGCCGCGGCGTTTTGAAAAACGCCGCGGCGGCTTTTTTGCTTTTCATTTCCAAGAAACTGTGGTACAATGCAAGCAGAAATCTTCCGATCATCCGAGGAAACACTGTGGAAAGAGGGAGCGCGTATGAGCATGAATATTGTAACCGTCAGCCGTGAATTTGGCAGCGGAGGCCGTGAGCTGGGCCGCCGGCTTGCCAACGAGCTGGGCTATGATTATTACGATGGTGAGATCATTGCCGCCATCGCCAAGAAAAGCGGTCTGGATGAAGAGTACATCGAATATGCCCTGGACAATCAGGCGTGGCAGGCCATCCCCATGACGGTGCACCGCACCTTTGCTGCCCCGGCCATTCTGCCCACCGGTCAGGTGGGACTGCTGCTGGAGCAGAAGCGGGTCATTGAAGAGATCGGCAAGGTGGGCAAAAACTGCGTGGTGGTGGGTCGCAATGCCGACATTCTGCTGCAGGAATATGAGCCATTTAACCTCTTTGTCTGCGCCGATATGCAAAACAAGATCGACCGCTGTTTGGAGCGTGCCCGGCCGGGTGAAAACTTTACCCGAAAGGAACTGGAAAAGCGCATCCGCCGGGTGGACCGTAATCGTGCGCACACCCGTGAGATCCTGTCCAGCTCGGTCTGGGGGCATCGGGATTCCTACCACATGATCGTCAATACCACCGGCTGGGAGATCAAGGAACTGACCCCCGCTGTGGCCGCCTTTGCCCGGCTGTGGTTTGACAAGAAAAACCGCAATCTGGGATAAGTTTACATAACAAAAGAACCGTTTGGATGCGATCAATCCAAACGGTTCTTTTTTCTTAAGGCAACGGCCAGCCGAACCCGGCACGGGTTCGACTGGCCGTTGCCTTATCGCACAAGCCGTGACAATCGCTTGGTGAGCAGCAGTGCCAGCGCCAGCTTGGCCAGATCGGGAAGGATGTAGGGCACGACGCACCAGAGCAGGGCGGTGCCCAGACTGATGGCCTGTGTGGTGCGGGTGTAGATGACCATAAACCACACGGTGGCAACGGCATAGCAAACCAACAGTCCTGCCAGCATGGACAGTCCCAGTGCCCGGCACGTCTGTCCCAACAGCGCCTGCATACCCCACATGACCAATGCGGCACACAAAAAGCCGGGCAGGTATCCGCCGGCCGCCTGAAACAGGACGCCCGGGCCGCCGGTAAAGTGGGAAAAGACCGGCATGCCCACCAGACCCATCAAAAGGTACACCACCACCGCCGCCGTGCCCCGCCGGCCGCCCAGCACGCCCAGGGCCAGAAACAGGGCAAAGGTCTGCATGGTGAAGGGGACGGTGGCCGGAACGCAGAGCCATGCGCATACCCCCATGAACACGGCGAACAGGGCGATGTATGCCATGCTCCGGGTCTGTTCAGTTGTACGCTTGACCGGAGCTGTCACAGTTACCCCTCCTGTAAAAAACGGCAAGCCAAACAGCGCATTTGGTTTGCCGTTTTATCGTGTTACCATTCCACGCCCTTGCGGGCGTCCAGACCCTGCTCAAAGGGATGCTTGATCTTTTTCATTTCGGTGATGTAATCGGCCCGCTGCTGCAGCTCGGGGTGCGGGTCGCGCCCGGTGATGACGACTTCCAGTGTTTCGGCGCGGTGATCCAAAAAGGTCAGCACTTCCTGCAAATCCACCATGCCGGTGGACAGCGCACCGTTGAGTTCGTCCAGCACCAGCAGATCGGCCTGTTTGCTTTCCTCCACAGCCCGGTGGAACAGCTGGGTCATTTGGGCGCGTGCGGCGGTCTGCTCCTGGGCAGTCATCTGGGAAACGAACTTGACCATCTGCGGTGCAGGCAGGCAGGTGACGCTGGGCAGCGCATCCAAAACGCAGCGCTCGCCGCTGCGGTCGCATTTCAAAAACTGGGCAATGACCACCTTGTGACCGTGGCCTGCGGCGCGTACCGCCAGACCCATGGCGCAGGTGGTTTTCCCCTTGCCGTTTCCGCAATAAATGTGAAGCATATCCACGTCTCCTTGTCTTGTAAGCCAATCGATTCAGTCTACAATGCTTTGCGCGAAAAGTCAAATTGCCACGCTTTAGGGCAGCGTTCCGAACCGCATGGGGCACACCGTGCGGCATAGATTGCAATCCACGGTATCAAAGCCACGGTCGGTTTTTCCGTAGGCGTTCAAGCGGCAGTGCCGCTGATCGACGCTTTTGTACTCAATGGCCTGTGCCGGACAGCTGTCAATGCATTTGCTGCACCCCGGAATGCAGCCATCCGGCTGCAGCGGGTCAGGGCTTAATTCCAAATCGGTCAGTACTGCGCCAACGGCCAAACGGTTTCCGTATCCCGGATGGATCAGCAGTGAATTTTTTCCGATAAAACCAAGTCCGCAAAGAACCGCCGTATGCTTCATGGAAATCAGTCCCTTGGCGGTCATGGTTTTTGCGTCCCAATATTCGCTGGGCGTATTGCAGGGAAGCGGAACGGCAAGACAGCGAAACTCGGCTTCGATCTCCTTTGCGAGCTTGAGTGCAAGGTGGTCAAGCATCGTACATACCTCTTTATTGAAGTAGCCATAGACCAATCTCGGCGCGATCTCATATAACCCTTTGGGCAAAGCGATCCCCACTGCAATGACAGATTTACACTGCGTAAACAGGTCACGTGGCGCATAACCGGCCGGGGTATCTTCAAATCGATCTACGCTTCCGATCCCGCAAACATCTGCGCCCAGTCGATATGCAGTTTCCTTGATGTAACATTCCATACAAGCACCTCCGCAAATTCTAAAGTTGCCTTTTTTGCGCATTGTATCATCGATTCGATAGCGAGAAGGGCGACGAGGTCGAATGGTATCGATTCAAGAGGAAAACGTTATGTCACAAAGCAGTAGTCGCAGCATTGATCGGGCCGCAGTGCGGCGATATACTGCTCTTCCAGAGGGATCCAGCGGGTGGCAAATACCTGCGCGCGCGCCTGGCCCTCCCGGGCCACGATACGGCGCATCTGTTCCTCGGGCGGCACGCTCAAAAACAAGCGCAGGTGGTAATATGGGCGCAGGTTGGGGTGCAGCGCGTACGACCCCTCCAGCAGGACAAAGGGGGTTGGCTCTACCCGGATCGGCTGCCCCAGACTTTGACTGGCACAGCGGTACGGGCGGTACTGCGCCGCCTCCCCCCGGGACAGGGGCAGCAGCACTTGGGAGAGGACACGCTCGTGGTCGATGTTTTCGCCCGGCTGGCTCAGCCGCTGCGGTGTGCGCTGCTCCGGGCGCAGAAAAAAGTCGTCCAGAGTGACAACAGAGCAGCCCAGTGCGGCTTGCAGTTGGACTGCCAACGTAGTTTTGCCCGAAGCGCAACGCCCGTCCAGGGCGACCAGAATGGGTCGGGGCGCGGCCGGATGTCGGGCGGCATAATCGGTCAAAATATGGGTCAGTCTGCCCACGGGGTCCGGGCCGATCGCCATCGGTTTACAGCTTGACATGGCGTGCCTCCTCACATCAGTTGTATTCCAGTTTACTCCCTTTGGCGGCATTTGTAAATGCAGTTCATAACCGGGGCGTTTGGAGCATAGGATGGCTTCAGGAGTTCAAATTGTGGGGGAGTGTTGCCGGTTGAAAGGGAACATCGAAGAACGGGCGGGCGAGCTGGCCCTTTACATCATAGAGAACAAAGCAACGGTGCGTTCGGCGGCCACCAAGTTCGGGATCTCAAAATCCACAGTGCACAAGGATTTGGCGGAGCGTTTACCTGCCTTCAATAAATTGCTCTACCTTCAGGTCAAGGCGGTGCTGGAGGAGAATAAGGCACAGCGGCATATCCGGGGCGGCATCGCCACCCGGAAAAAATACAAGGGTGAGTAAGGCAATGGGTTCGGCTGGCCGTTGCCTTAACCGAAACACGCCGGGGAAGCTCCCCGGCGTGTTTTTGCGTTATTGCGCATCGGCCAGCGCCTGCTCCACCAGCGGCAGCATGGCATCGGCGTCGATGTTCTGTCCGGTGAAATGCTCCAGCGCCAAAATGGCCTGATGGATGAGCAGGGGCAAACCGTTCATGATGGGGTGACCCTGCGCCTCGGCCCGGGCCAGCAGCGCGGTCTTGCGCGGATGATAGATCAAATCGCATACGGGAGCGCCTGCAGGCAGGGCATCCAAAAAGTCCAGCGTTTCAAATTGGGGCGAACCGCTCATGCCCAGATTGGTGCAGTTGATGAGCACGTCGCAGCTCGCGCTGACAAGGGAAAGCTCGGCGCAGGAAAAGCCGGAGATTGACATAATATCTGGCGCACAGTCGGCCAGCGCCGCCGCGCGATCCCGGGTGCGGTTGCAGATGACCACCTGCTTTGCTCCCTGCTGCGCCAGCTTCAGACAGACTGCCTTGGCGGCGCCCCCGGCCCCCAGCACCACAAAGCGAGTGCCGCGGATGGGGATGCCTGCCCCGGTCAATGCCCGGGTGAATCCGCCGCCGTCGGTGTTAAAGCCGTATAATTTACCGTTGATATTACAAACAGTATTGACTGCGCCATACAATTTGGCGTCCTCATCCAATTCGTCCATGTGGGGAACCAAGGCCTCTTTGTGGGGCATGGTGGCGTTGAAGCCGGCCCAACTTTCAGCACGCACGCGCGCAAGCCATTCGGGTAACTCTGTCTTGGCGACGGGTTGACATAAATACTTGAAATCAAGGGCGAGGGCACGGATCATGGTGTTCTGGATCAGAGGGGATTTGGAGTGCAGTACGGGGTCGCCGATGACACAAAGCCGTTTCATTGGCCGCCCTCCAAAAAGTGATCCATGGCCACCAGATAGCCCTTGAGACCCAGACCGCACACCTGTTTGACGCAGGCGGGGGCCGTCACCGAAATGCGGCGGAACTCCTCCCGCTGGTTGATGTCGGAAATGTGCACCTCGGCGCAGGGCACAGTCACGGCCTTGAGCGCGTCGTGCAGGGCGTAGCTGTAGTGGGTGTACGCGCCGGGGTTGAACACCATGGCGTCATACACGCCTTGGGCGGCGTGTATGGTGTCGATCAGATCGCCCTCGTGGTTGGACTGATAGCAGTCCACCTGTGCGCCGTGCTGCGCGCCGTGCTCCTTGACCAGATTACACAGATATTCGTAATTTTCCGTGCCGTAGATGCCCGGCTCACGCTGGCCCAGCAAATTGAGATTGGGGCCGTTGAGTACAAGAATTCTCATAAGAGCGCCTCCAGAATTTTGTTCATGGTTGCCTGGGGAGTGGAAAAATCGTTGATAATGTAGTGGGCGGCGGCACGGTAGATGGGCTCACGCTGGGCAAAGCGATCCAGAAAATCCTGCTTGCCTTGCTGAGCCAGCGGGCGGCCCGAGCGATCCATGGTGTCGCAGGTCTCGCCCGGATCCCGGCGCAGCCAGATGACGAGTCCGCTTTGGCGCAGCGGCTGTATGCTGGCCGGGCGCAGGGGCAGTCCGCCGCCGCAGGCGATGATCAACCCTTGCTGTGCAGCCAGTTTTTCGGCCACCGACTGTTCCAGTTCCCGGAAATAGTCTTCCCCATCGGCGGCAAAGATCTCCGGGATGGAGCGGCCTTCCTGCTCCACGATCAGCGCGTCGGTGTCCACCACCGTGCGCCCCAACTGCTGCGCCAGCATGGCGCTCAAGGTGGTTTTGCCGCAGCCCATCATGCCGATCAAAACAATGTTTTTCATGTTACTTCACCACAGGCTTTGTAGTTGCCCAGCACGCAGAAGCCGCCGGCGGTTTGGGTCAGCTCACGCAGTACGGCGTCCATGCCGTCCTGCTCCAGATTGCCGGAGAAATCCACAAAAAAGAGGTACTCCCAGTTGTGGCCCGGTACGGGGCGTGACTCCAGCTTCATCATATTCAGTCCGGCCACGGCAAACACCGACATAATGCGGTGCAGTGTGCCGCTCTTATGGGGCAGGGTGAACAGGGCGCTGATTTTGTTTGCACCCTCACGCCGCTCCATAACGGGGGATACCACCACAAACCGAGTGTAGTTGCTGGCATTGAAGCAAATGTCCTGGGCCAGAATGTCCAGTCCGTACAGGCCGGCCGCCCGGCGGCTTCCGATGGCGGCGTGGGTCACGTCGCCGGAGTCGGCCACCGCTTTGGCCGCAGCCGCTGTGTTGAGCATGGCGTGGCGCTGCCATTGGGGATGCTCCTTTAAGTATTCCTCGCACTGGGACAGACCCTGCTCGTGGGAATAGACGTCGGTGATGTTCTCCAGCGCAGCGCCTTTGGGTGCCATGAGGCAATGTTCCACCTTGACGATTTGCTCACCCACAATGTGCGCGCCGTAGCGGGCCAGCAGGTCATACACCTGATTGATGGAGCCGGTGGAGCTGTTTTCGATGGGCAGCACGCCGTAGTCGGCCCGCCCATCCTTCAAGGTCAAAAAAATCTCTTCCCAGGTGGCCACCTTGTTGCGGGGAATGTCCTCGCCGAAAAACAGGGCAGCCGCCTCGTCGGCATAGGCGCCCGGCTCCCCTTGATAGAGCACCCGGGGGGTGGTCAACGGAGCGCGTATCTTGGCTCGGTCGGTCAGATAGCGGTCATACCACGGGTCGCCCTCCTGCACCAGCCGCCGTTGTTGCTTGCGGCTGATGGACATGATGCCCTCGAACAGGGTGGTCAGTGCCGCCTGCATTTCCGGGTCATCCGACAGGGCGGCCTTGGCGGCCAAGACCTCCTGCTCCCGGGTTTCGTCCAGCACCTTCATGCCGTGGCGCACCTTGTATTGCCCTACTTGATAGGTTACGTTCATGCGCTGCTGGAACAGGGCGGCGATCTGTCGGTCGATGTCGTCGATTTGATTGCGCAGTAAGCTCAGTTCATCCATAGTACACCTCAAATGCCCAGTGTGTCGCAGGCGGCCAGAGCGGCGGCCGCTTCAATGACCGGCAAGGCACGGGGGAGAATACAGGGGTCGTGACGGCCCTGAATGACCAGCTTGGCGTCTTGTCCGGTTTGCAGATTGACCGTGTCCTGCTCCATGGAAATGGAGGGGGTGGGGCGGATAGCCACTTCAAAGGTGACCGGCATACCGTTGGTAATGCCGCCGTTGATGCCGCCGGCATGGTTGGTGCGGGTCTTGACCGTTCCGTTGTCCATGTAGAAGGGGTCATTGGCCTGGCTGCCGCGCATGTTGGCCAGGTCAAACCCGGCGCCAAAGGCCACCGCCTTAACGGCAGGAACGGCGAACAGATGCTGGGCAAAGATGCCTTCCACATTGCAGCCGAAGTCGGGCGCACCCAGTCCGGCGGGAAGTCCGGTGACGGCACATGCGATGGCGCCGCCCACCGAGTCGCCGTCGGCTTTGGCGGCCAGCACGATCTGCTCGATCTGCTCCGGGGTGGGGTCGATGGTTCCGCCCACGTTGGAGATGCGGGCGGCGATCTGCACACCATTCTGTGTCAAAATCTGTTTGGCGATGGCACCGGCAAACACCAGCGGCGCGGTCAGCCGTCCGGAAAAGTGGCCGCCGCCCCGGTAGTCGTTGCAGCCCTCATAGCGCACGCTGCCGGCATAATCGCCGTGGCTGGGCCGGGGGCAGATGCTCAGCTGGCTGTAATCCTTGGAGCGGGTGTCGGTATTGCGGATGATGGCGCACACAGGCGCGCCGGTGGTTTTGCCCTCAAATACGCCGGAGAGGATTTCGGGTTGGTCGGCCTCGCTGCGCGCGGTGGACAGGGCATCCTGTCCCGGACGGCGGCGCGCCATTTCGGCTTGGATCATGTCCAGATCCAATACCAGGCCGGAGGGCACGCCGGTCAACGTCACGCCAATGGCGCTGCCGTGGGATTCGCCGAAAATGGTATATTTCATTCGGGCACCTCCTCAAGGATACCGCCCAGACGGACGTACTCTTCCCAGAAGTTGGGGTAGGATTTGGCCACGCATTGCGCGCCGGTAATGACAATGGGCTGCTTACAGCAGGTGGCGGCGATGGCGGCCATCATGGCGATGCGGTGGTCGTTGTGGGCGCTGACCGTGACACCGCCGGGCAGGTTGGACTGCCCTTCGATAATTAGGTGATCCTCGCCTTCGATCACCTTGGCACCCAAGGCATTTAATACTTCGGTCACGGTGGCCAGACGGTCGCTTTCTTTGATGCGCAGTCGGGCGGCGTTGGTAATGTGGGTGGTGCCGCCGCGCACCGCCGCATGCAGAGCCAGCGGCGGAACCAGGTCGGGGCATTGTGATACGTCAAGCTCGTGATTTCCCTTGTCGCGCAAGGCATCACAATAAGAAAGGATACGAATGTCGCCCTGAATGGACGCGTGGTTCATGCCGTCGATCTCGACGGCGTTGCCGATGCCCTGGGCGGTGTACCAGAACCCGGCTTGTGACCAGTCACTCTCCACCGCCAGCGTTTGGGGCTGATAGGTTTGCCCACCGGGTATGCGGAAGGTGGTCCAGTTTTCCTGCTGCACCGCAATGCCGAATTGCTTGAGCGCGTCCAGCGTCATAGCCACATAGTCCAACGATTCCAGTTGGGTGGTAATGTGCAGCACGCTGTCCCCCTCCAGCAGGGGCAGGGTGTACAGCAGCCCGGTGATAAACTGGGAGGACACATCACCGGGAAGGGAATATTCCCCGGCGGTCAGAGTGCCGCGTACCGACAGAACATCGTCTTCTTGCGTATAGGCTACGCCCTTTTTGTCAAACAGCTCAAAGTAGGGTGTCTGGGGACGCTGCATCAGACGGCCCCGGCCGGTGAACTGTCCGCCACCTGCCACGGCCAAAGCGATGGGAATGAGAAAACGAAGGGTAGAGCCCGACTCGCCGCAGTCCAGCTGGGGGACGGATGATTCCTCCGTAGCGCACGCGCTCGTGCCGGTGATGGTCAGCGTATCCTTGTCCACACAGATCTGCGCGCCCAGCGCCTGCATGCATTGCAGGGTGGCTTCGATGTCCTGGGAGAAGGCTACGTTGGAGATCACGCTTTTACCCTGCGCCAGCGCCGCGGCGATGATGAGTCGGTGGGCCTGGCTTTTGGACGGGGGCGGGGTGATGCTGCCCCTTAATTGCGTGGGGGTCAGTTTCAAATTCATAAGAGGTTGAGCACCTCAGCTTTCGGCATTTTATGGGCAATGGCATGGCCTATGGTTTCCAGAAGGATCAGAGCGATGTGGTCGCCGGTACCCTTTTTATCCAAGCCAATGGCGGCGGTATACTGCGCCCGGGTGCAGTCGATGGCGGTGGGCAGACCGAAGCGTTCCAACAGCGCGGCGATGCGTGCGGCAGCGCCATCGGGCGTTACGCCCAGCGCGGTGCCCAGTCGGGCGGCCGTGACCATGCCGGCGGCCACGGCTTGACCGTGGGTGTACTGCGTATAATTTCCGGCCAGTTCATAGGCGTGGCCGATGGTGTGGCCGAAGTTGAGTAGCATACGCAGGCCGGTGTCACGCTCGTCCTGCATAACGACCTGGCGCTTAATGTCACAGCAGGTGTAGAGAACCGATTCGATGTCCTGCATGATGGCGGCACGGGAGGGGCGCTGCTCCAATGTGGTGAACAAGTCGGCATCCCAGATGCAGCCGTACTTAATGACCTCTGCCATGCCGTCGGAAAAGTCCTTGTCGGACAAGGTGTTTAATACATCGGGATCCATCAGTACCAGCTTGGGCTGCCAGAAGGCACCGGCCAGATTTTTGCCGGCGTTCAGGTCGATGGCCACCTTGCCACCCACCGAGGAGTCCACCTGCGCCAGCAGGGTGGTGGGGATCTGAATGAAGTCCACGCCACGCAAAATGGTGGCAGCGGCAAAGCCGGTCAAATCGCCGATGACACCGCCGCCCAGGGCGACGACGGCGTCGGTACGGGTCAGACCGAAGGTCATGAACTGCTCCCAAAGCTGGGCAAGGTAGGTTACGCTTTTGGTGCTCTCTCCGGCGGGCAGCGTGGTCACCTGCACGGCGAAACCGGCCGCCTCCAGCGAGGTCTTGACCCGGTCGGTGTAAAGCGGGCCAACGTTGCTGTCGGTCACCACGGCCAATCGTTTTGCCTTGGGCAACAAGGCATTACAATGCGCACCCACCTGATCGAGCAGCCCCTGTTCGATGCGGATATCATATTCCCGGCCCGGCAGGGCCACCGTAAGCGTTTTCATGGAGAACCACTCCTTATTGATTCAAAACCTTGTTCATCATCTGGGCCAGTGTGCTGACCTTGCCCATCAGTTCACCAAAATGGTTGGGGGTCAGCGACTGCTGGCCGTCACACTTGGCGTGGGGCGGATCGTTGTGCACCTCAATGATCAGTCCGTCGCAGCCGGCGGCCACAGCGGCCATGGCCAGAGGATCCACCAGCCAGTAGTAGCCGCCTGCGTGGGAGGGGTCAACCACGATGGGAAGGTGGCTCATGCGTTTGATGGCAGGGATGGCCGACACGTCCAGCGTGTTACGGGTGTAGCTTTCAAAGGTGCGGATGCCGCGTTCACACAGGATGACATTTTCGTTGCCCTCGGACATAATGTACTCGGCCGACATGATCCACTCCTCATAGCTGTTGGACAGACCGCGCTTGAGCAGTACCGGCTTGGACATCTTGCCCACTTCCTTGAGCAGGTCGAAGTTTTGCATATTGCGTGCGCCGATCTGAACCACGTCTACCTTGGATTCAAACACGTCGCAGTACTTGGGGGACATGATCTCGGTGACGATGGGCAGGCCGGTCTCGGCCTTGGCCTCCAGCAGCAGATCCAGACCATCCAGACCCATGCCCTGGAAGGAGTAGGGGGAGGTGCGGGGCTTGAAGGCACCGCCGCGCAGCATGGACGCGCCCGAGGTCTGCACTGCCTTGGCAATGTCCACGATCTGCTCCCGGCTTTCCACCGAGCAGGGGCCGGCGATGACCGAGAAGTTGCCGCCGCCGATCTTGACGCCGCCGGCCGTGACAACAGTATCCTCGGGGTGGAACTTGCGGTTGGCCTTTTTGTAAGGCTCCTGCACGCGCATGACGCGCTCCACCGATTCGTTGATGGAGATCTTGTCCATGTCCACGCCGGTGGTATCGCCCACCAGACCGAGAATGGTGCAGCCCACACCGTTGGTGATGCCGACGGTCAGGCCCTGAAGCTGGAACTGGGCCACCAATTTGTCAATTTCACGCTGCTGCGTGCCGGGTTTCATAACGACTACCATAAATAAATCATCCTTTCAAAACAAAAGGTGCTCATTGATGATGAACATCAATGAGCCCAGAGATTACGGGTATATGTGCCTGAAAAAACAGGCAAGCTCATTCGTTCATCCTTTTTCCTGCACGCCAAAATAGCCGGTGCCCATAAATCGAGCCCAGCCAAAATAAAAGGAAAAGGATGCAGTTGTGAGGGCGGTGTGACGCATAACAAATACCTCTCACGGAATGATATAAGTATTATAAACCTGTTTTTTGGGAAATGCAACTATAAATTTTCGCACATTAAAGGGGAAAAGTGTGGGGTGTGGCGGCGACTTTTTGTACGGCATGCTGAAAACAAGAAAACAGCCCGCCCTATTGGACGGACTGTTTTTCTTTTATTGGAGCGGGTGACGAGGCTCGAACTCGCTACCTCCACCTTGGCAAGGTGGCGCTCTACCAGATGAGCTACACCCGCGACAACAAAAAATATTATACCATGATTTTCGATGTTGTCAAGGGTATTTGTAAATTTATTTTTCAGGTGTTGGGGGCTGGGGCGTAGCCCGGGTACTGCTCCCGATCCCAGGTATAGTTGTGTGCGTTGACCAGCTCGGCATCGGTCAGACCAAACAACCCGGCCGACAGGTCAAGATGGCGATAAGAGCCGTTGACCGAAACGATATTCCAAACGTGTGGCGCGCCGTCCAGTTGACCGCAGACTACGGTGCAGGGGATGCCGGCCTGGTCACACAAAAGCTGATAGGCCAGCGCAGCGCCCTCGCTGTTGGCTGTGCCGCCAATGAGTGCATCGTAAGCGGTGCAGCCTGCGTCGGTCCGATCCACCACTACTGTGTTGTGCAGGCTGGTATACAGGCTTTCGGCGGTGGCATCCTGTGGGACAAGGCTTGGGGTTAGCGCTTCCAGCTCCTGAACACGCTGCTGCATAGTTCCCGGTGTGGCAGGGTAGATCAATTCCAATTCCACAATTCTTTGATAACCGGTATCCGGATAGATGCAGATGGTGAACTCGGGCATGCCCATGGCTGCCATGGGCGTGTCATAGTAAGCCTGCCGCAGCAGATTGGGGATGTAGTCTTCACCCTGCGAAAAATAGCCGATGCGCAGGGTTGCGGTAGGGGAAAATTCTGCAAGAGTTTTACTCAGCTCCCGGCGGATGGCACTGTTGCCCGTGACCGACACGATGGATTTGATCTGTTCCGGCGTGCGGCGATAGGAGATGTAAAGATCGATGAGCCAATGCGTGCTCATGGGTGCGGCATCGTGGCGGATGCTCTCTACGGCATAGGCGCCCAAGGGGTCTTCCTGCATGACTTCCAGACAGGCACGGTCCAGATCGTTTTGTACACTGTTGGGATAGTTGCGCAGGTTGAGCACGCCCTGTTCGGTGCCGGAGGAGACCAGATAAAGGATGGCGTTGACCAGTCCCTGATACGAGTCGACTTGAAGAGCGGCCGAACCAATGGAGGAAACCGGCGTGTAGGGAGAAATGTGCAGGTAATCCCGATCCAGCAGGGAGGAACAGCCGGTCAAACAAAGCGTCAGTGCCAGAGCCAGTGCCGTAAGGTGTCGTTTCATGCGGTGTCCTCCTTGTCCGGTGATTTCGGCGTGAGCAGAGCCATGCTCTGCCTGCGTAAGATCAATAGCCCAGATCTTGATCGATCAAAATGACTTCGGCTCGTTGGATGCCCCAGGGGCGTTTCCAAAGCACGCTCAGCGCACGGCAAATGCGCTCGGGGCTGCTGCAGTTATAGCATTTGTCGCCGTTGACGGCACAGGGGGTCTTGCGGCCCAGGCGCTGGGCGTTTTTGGGTGCGGCGATGTTCCGGGCGCGCCACAGGGCGGCATCGTAATCGGGGGCGATCTTGTTGCGGCCCACGATCAGATAAAGTTCCTCATGGCCAAACATGGTGGAGGCCACCCGGTTAGCCGCGCCGTCGATGTTGATGATCTCGCCGGTTTCGGCCATGCCGTTGACCGAGCAGAGGTAGACCTGCGCCGTGGCCGCCTCGGCCGGGCTGTTGCCCGGTGCGTGGCGATACAGGGTGGTATGGCTGGCCAAACGATCCAGAATACCCATCTCGGCCAGAGTCATAGAGCCGCCGTGGCTGACCGTTTTGCCATCCAGCTTGGCGTCCAGATAGGCGCAGGCTTCTCCAGCCGTAGCAAACACGGTTACTTCAAATCCGTTGGCCTGCAAGGCATTTCGCAAAGAATCAAAGTTTGTCATATGATTTCCTCCCAATTACAGCAGACTCATTTGCTGCTCCACCCGATCCTCTTCCTTCAAGAGGGCGCCGGCGATGGGCAGACTGCGGGCACGGTAACGTGCCACATTGGTGATGGCGGTTTGCGACAGGGGCAGGGCCTTTTCAACCTTGTGTTTGGCCTTGAGCGTCATGACGTTGACGCCCTGCGTATTACGGGTGGACTTGGGGTTGAGGCTGGCGGTGTGGAAGACCACCACGCGACCCTCGGTGGAGTAGACAGCCATTTCAAAATCTTCACTCAGCAGGAAGGCGGCGACCAGCGGGCTTTTGTCGCTGTATGCGCCGGTCAAGCGGCGGCGACGGGTCTGGGTCTGATAGCCGCTCAGCTCCACCCGGGCGGCCTTGCCGTTTTCAAAGAAGAACAGCAGATGGGCCGAATAGTCGCCGGGCAGGCAGGCCCAGGCCACGCTTTCGCCCTCGTCAAAGCCGAGCTTGGTGGGCAGGTAGTCACCCAGCGCGCTGGCCTTGGTGTCATCAAAGTCGCTCAGGCGGGTCTTGTAGCATTGCTGCTTGTCGGTAAAGACCAGCAGCTCGTCTTTGTTGTTGGCCTCCCAGCTTTGGGCCGGGCCATCGCCTTCTTTGTACTTTTGCTCGGACGCCATGCGCAGCGACTGGGGGGTGATCTTTTTCAGATAACCCTCACGGGACAGGAACAGGTGAACGGGGTAATCGGGGATCTCCGCTTCGGGTTCGGCCTCCACGGCGGTTTGGTACTCGTAGACGATCTCGGTGCGGCGGGGGGCATCAAACTTCTTTTTGACCTCGGCCAGTTCGCCGGAAATGATTTTTTTGATCCGTCCAGGCTTGTCGATGATGTCCTGCAGATCGGCGATATCCTCTTCCAGGGTGGAAGTCTCCTCTACCCGTTTGAGGATATATTCTTTGTTGATGTTGCGCAGGCGGAGGTCGGCCACATACTCGGCCTGGATCTGGTCGATGCCAAATCCAATCATCAGATTGGGGATGGCCTCGTGTTCTTCCTCGGTCTCCCGAATGATCTTGATGGCCTTGTCGATGTCCAGCAGGATCTTTTTCAGACCCTTCAACAGGTGCAGCTTCTCCTGCTTCTTCTTCATGACGAAGTAGGTGCGCCGGCGCACGCCGTCCATGCGCCATGCCACCCACTCCTCCAGAATCTCGCGCACGCCCATAACACGGGGGGTGCCGGCGATGAGGATGTTGAAGTTGCAGCCGAAGGAGTCCTGCAGGGGGGTGGACTTAAACAGTTTGGCCATCAGCTTGTTCGGGTCGGTGCCGCGCTTGAGGTCGATGGTCAGCTTCAGACCGGACAGGTCGGTTTCGTCGCGCATGTCGGCGATCTCTTTGATCTTGCCCAGCTTGATCAGCTCGGCCACCTTGTCGATGATGGCTTCGGCGGTGGTGGTGTAGGGGATCTCATAGATCTCGATGAGATTGGCACTCTTGTCGTAGCGCCAGCGACCCCGCACCTTGAAGGAGCCGCGGCCGGTGGCGTAGATCTGGGCCATCTCGGTGCTGTCGTACAGTAACTCGCCGCCGGTGGGGAAGTCAGGGGCTTTGAGAATGCTCATCAGATCGCAGTTGGGGTCTTTCATATAGGCGATGGTGGCGTCGCACACTTCGCCAAGGTGGAAGCCGCACAGGTTGGAGGCCATGCCGACGGCGATGCCCTGGTTGGCGGACACCAGCACGTTGGGGAAGGTGGTGGGCAGCAGGGCGGGTTCCTTCATGGAGCCGTCGTAGTTGTCCACGAAATCCACCGTGTCCTGGTCAATGTCCCGGAACAGCTCGGCGCAGATAGGGTCCAGACGGGCCTCGGTGTAACGGCTGGCCGCCCAGGCCATATCGCGGGAGTAGACCTTACCAAAGTTGCCCTTGGAGTCCACCAACGGATGAAGAAGCGCGCCGTAGCCCTTGGACAGGCGCACCATGGTGTCGTAAATGGCGGCGTCGCCGTGGGGATTGAGCTTCATGGTCTGGCCCACGATGTTGGCGCTTTTGGTGCGGCTGCCGCCCAGCAGCTTCATCTGGTACATGGTGTACAGCAGCTTGCGGTGGGAGGGTTTGAAGCCGTCGATCTCGGGAATGGCGCGGGAGACGATGACACTCATGGCGTAGGGCATATAGTTGAGCTCCAGCGTCTGGGTGATGGGCTGCTCCAGCACCTCGGGCCGCAGACCCATGACGTTGGGGTTATTCACTTTGGGTTTGGTTTCGGCGGGGGTTTTCTTTTTAGCCATTGGATTCACATTCCTTTAGCGGATTGTTTTGAATATAGGTTCGCCTCTCGTTCAGGTCGGTATCATTGCGGATGATGTGGTCATAATATCCGCGTTGCCAGAGAGAAGTGCCAAAACGCTTGGAGGAGAGGGATTTTACAGCGTTGATCACCTTGGAAAGGGCGGCGGTCCCCACAGATATAATTTCAGCCAGGATGTTTTGGCCACGGGTTCGGGTATTGAAGGTCACAAAATAATAGCCGGGCGTGGAGTAGTCGTAATTGGGCAGCCGGGGTGGCTTATGGTGCTTGGTGAAGTCCATGCTGTTCACGAAATGTCGGCCAGGTCGAGGTACTTATACCCCTCTTCGGCGATGTGATCCTTGCGGCCCTGCAGGTTGTCGCCCAGCAGCAGGTCGAAGGTGGCGGCGGTGCGCTCCACGTCCTCGGGCATGACTTTGATGAGGCGGCGGGTCTCGGGGTTCATGGTGGTCAGCCACATCATCTCCGGGTCGTTTTCGCCCAGACCCTTGGAGCGGTTGATGATGGGCTTCTTACCGGCCAGCTCACCGTTGACAATGTCGTTTTTCTCTTTGTCGGAGTAGGCAAACCAGGTCTTTTCCTTATAAATGATCTCGTACAGGGGGGACTCGGCAATGTAAACATAGCCCTGCTGGATCAGCGTGGGGGTCAGACGGTAGAGCATGGTCAGAATCAACGTGCGGATCTGGAAACCGTCTACGTCGGCATCGGTACAGATGACCACCTTGTTCCAGCGCAGGTTGTCCAGATCAAAGGCGGCCAGATCTTTGGCACGCTTGTCGCTGACCTCTACACCGCAGCCCAGCACCCGGATCAGATCGGTGATGATCTCGCTTTTGAAAATACGGGCGTAGTCGGCCTTCAGACAGTTCAAAATCTTGCCGCGTACCGGCATGATGCCCTGAAACTCAGCGTCACGGCTGAGCTTGACGCTGCCCAATGCCGAGTCGCCCTCCACGATATACAGCTCGCGGCGCTCCACATCCTTGGTGCGGCAGTCCACGAATTTCTGTACCCGGTTGGAGATGTCCATGGAGCCGGACAGCTTCTTTTTCAAGCCCAGACGGGTCTTTTCTGCTGTTTCGCGGGAGCGTTTGTTGATGAGCACCTGCTCGGCGATCTTCTGGGCGTCAAAGGGATTTTCGATGAAGTAGACCTCCATCTGGCTTTTCAGGAATTCCGTCATGGCCTCCTGAACGAACTTGTTGGTGATGGATTTTTTGGTCTGGTTTTCATAGCTGGTCTGGGTGGAGAAGTTGTTGCTCACCAACACCAGTCAGTCCTGCACGTCGTTCCAGGTGCTCTTGGCTTCCGACTTGTTGTACTTGCCCTGTTGCTTCAGATAGGCGTCAATGGCCGACACAAAGGCTGAGCGCAGCGCCTTTTCGGGGGAGCCGCCATGCTCCAGCCAGGAGGAGTTGTGGTAGTGCTCAATGACCTGTACCGTGTTGGAAAAGGCGAAGGAAACGCTCAGCTTGACCTTGTACTCGCTCTTGTCCTCCCGGTCGCGACCCCGGCGCTCGGTCTGCCAGAACACCGGCTGGGTCAGAGGGGTTTCGCCGGTCAGTTCGGTGACATAGTCCACGATGCCGTTTTGGTAATTAAACTCGGTGGTTTCAAACTTGCCGGAGGAAACCTCGTTGCGGAAGCGGAAGGTGATGCCGGCATTGACCACGGCCTGGCGCTTCATAACGTCGGTGTAATAATCCACCGGAATGTTGATGTCGGTAAAGACCTCCAGATCGGGCTTCCAATGGAATTTGGAGCCGGTTTTCCGCCCGGAATAGGGGGTTTTGTGCAGGAAAGTCT
This sequence comes from Oscillospiraceae bacterium, assembly GCA_045602885.1. Lineage (GTDB taxonomy): Bacteria > Bacillota > Clostridia > Oscillospirales > Oscillospiraceae > JAJPXI01. The sequence continues at coordinate 12,529 of JAZSCJ010000049.1, read as the reverse complement.
CCCGGGGTTCGGTGATCTCGCCCTTTTCGAAATGAAGGGTGTACTCAAAGCCGTCCCGGAGGATGGTGGCGTCAAAGTATTCCGAGGCGTACTGGGTGGCGCAGGAGCCCAGGCCGTTCAAGCCCAGCGAGTACTCGTAGTTGTCGCCGCTGGTGTTGTCGTACTTGCCGCCGGCGTACAGCTCGCAAAAGACCAGTTCCCAGTTGTACTTGCCTTCCTTTTCGTTCCAGTCCACGGGGCAGCCGCGGCCCTGGTCCTCCACCTCGATGGACTGATCCAGATAGCGGGTGACCGTGATGAGATTGCCGTGACCCTCGCGGGCCTCGTCAATGGCGTTGGACAGGATCTCAAATACGGCGTGCTCACAGCCCTCCAGCGCGTCCGAGCCGAAAATAACGCCGGGGCGCTTGCGCACACGGTCGGCGCCTTTCAGAGCGGAGATGGATTCGTTGCCGTAGCTTTTCTTGGCCATGGTGGTTCCTCACATTCTTTCCCGGCGGACAAAACCGCCAGCTTGACGTACTAAATTAGCTTATTCTATCCTACTTTGCGTCAAGGTGTCAAGGCGAAACGCAGCCGTCAGGGGCAGGTATGAAAGCAGGAATAATTGTCCAAACTACCCATAAGATGGTTTTGAAGAAAGGAGGGGGGCAAATTGGCACAGGCGGCCAGATTGTTTTCACCTCGGAAAAAAGCAGATTCCCTTGTGCAGCAGGAGCGCACGGCACTGCTGGAAGGGCTGGCCCGAACGCGGCAGCTCATCAACCAGGCGTATGCCTGCTTCAATCAGGAAAGCGACCCGGATCTGATCGAATCCTATGTGTTTGAGATCAACGCCCTGCAAAGCAGATATTCCTATCTGCTGCGACGCGTGCGGGAACTGGAGCACACGCAATGCCCGGCGGCCGAGGTGTGATATGACACAGGGGCTGATTTGGTGGATTCTGGTGCCGGTGGCGCTGCTGTTGCTGCGCCGCCTGTTGGGTCGATTGATCCGCTTGATGGGGCGCATGACGGTAGGGTTGGTGGGGCTGGTTGCCTTTGGGAAGGTAAGTGGTCTGATCGGGGTGACGCTGGGGGTCAATCTGGTCAACGCGCTGGTGGTGGCCCTGCTGGGTGTGCCGGGGTTTGGACTGCTGCTCATGTTGAACTGGATGCTGCAAGGGTAAAAAGAAACCGCCGCTCCGATCGGAGTGGCGGTTGTTTTTTAGTGAATGTCATCGCCGCGCCGGGCCTCGATGTTCATGGCCCGTTTGCGGTCGGAGGAGTATTGCAGCTTTTCCACCAGAGCCTGGGTATCGCCGGCTTCCAGCACCTGCCGATAGGCGCGCAGGTTGTCTTCCAATCGCCGGATGACGGTGGTCAGAGCCGGGGCATTCAGCGTAAAAAGCTGACTCCACAGGGGCACGTCCAGCGCCGCCACGCGGGTGCAATCGCGGAAGGAGCCGCCTTCAAATCCCTTGTAGGAGAACAGATCTGGATCATCGCACACGGCGACGGCCAGGACGTGCATGACCTGACTGGTGTAGGCGATGATGGCGTCGTGCTGCTGGGGCGTGGTGTTGACCACGTCACGAAAGCCCATGTGCCGTGCCATGCGCTCCAGCAGGGCAATGTGCTCCGGGGTGCTCTGGGGGCGGGGGGTCAAAATGAAGTGGGCGTTGCGAAACAGCGTGGCCTCGGCGTGTTCCAGCTTGGAGGTTTCCTTGCCGGCCATGGGATGACAGCCGATAAAGTCCACTGTGTCGGGCAGCGCCTGCGCCGCCTCCATGACGGCGGTTTTGATGCCGCACACGTCGGTGACCAGCGCGCCCGGCTTGAAGTGGTCTTTGTGCTCATGCAAAAAGTCCAGAATGGCCTGCGGCTGCATACAAAGCCAGACCACGTCGGCGTCGGCGACGGCCTGCATGGGGTCCAGCGTAACATGGTGGCACACCTGCCGCTGCAAGGCCAGCTCCAGCGTGTGTTGTGAGCGTACCACGCCGGTCACCTGGGCGCCCTCAAAGTCCTTGAGCGCCATGGCCAGCGAACCGCCGATCAGGCCAAGGCCGACCACTGCGATCTTCATACGCTTCTCCCCATACAGGTGGCTACGGGGGCCAGCTTGTCCATCAGATCTTTAAACTGGGCGGGGGTGATGGACTGGGCGCCGTCGCACAGGGCGTTCTTGGGATCGTTGTGCACCTCAATGATCAGACCGTCGGCACCGGCGGCCACGGCGGCCAGCGCCATGCGCTCCACCATCCAGGCCCGGCCGCAGGCGTGGGAGGGATCGACCACTACGGGCAGGTGGGACAGGCTCTTGACGGCCAGCACGGCGGACAGATCCAGCGTGTTGCGGGTGTAGGTTTCAAAGGTGCGGATGCCGCGCTCGCACAGGATGACCTTTTCGTTGCCGCCGGCCATGATGTATTCGGCGCTCATGAGCCATTCCTCGATGGTGGAGGACAAGCCGCGCTTGAGCAGCACCGGCTTGTTGGTTTTGCCGACCTTTTTGAGCAGGTCGAAATTTTGCATATTGCGTGCGCCGATCTGGATGACGTCCACCCATTCCTCGAAGAAGGGCAGCTGGTCGGCGCTCATCAGCTCGGTGACGATGGGCAGGCCGGTGGCCTTCTTGGCCTCGTTGAGCAGGCGCAGTCCGTCCAGACCCATGCCCTGGAACGAGTAGGGGGAAGTGCGGGGCTTGTAAGCACCGCCGCGCAGGGCACCGGCACCTGCCGCCATAACGTCCTTGGCCACGCCGACGATCTGTGCTTCGCTTTCCACCGAACAGGGGCCGGCGATGACGGCCAGCTTGCTGCCGCCCAGCTGTACACCGCCGCCCAGATCGATGATGCTGTCATCGGGGTGGTACTTGCGGTTGGCCTTCTTGTACGGCTCGGTGACCCGCATGACCCGTTCTACGCCGGGCAGCTGGGAAAGAAATTCCTCGTCCAGATTGGCGGCGCTGCCCTCGGCACCCAGAATGGTGGTCTCGGCACCCCGGGAGATCATGACCTTGACGCCGCCCTTTTCCATGGCGGTGATGGCCTCCTGCATTTGTTCGGCGGTACAGCCGCGCTTCAATACCAATACCATAATACTCGCATCCTTTCAGAATTTGGCAAACAAAAAACCGTGGCGACCCACAACAGGGCGCCACGGTCTGCTTGCATGGGAGAGAACCGTTCGTCGCTGTTATGAGCACGCCAAAATGCCGCTGCGGTAATAGCAACGGTAGCAATAGGTATACATGGCGGCGCGAAACAGCTGCATAGGACCGGCTCCTTTCTTTTGATGATGACACTTTAACACTTTTTGGTGATAAAGTCAACACCTTTTTTTCACTCCCGACACAACTCGTCCGATTTCCGAAAATGAAGCTGCTATCATGGGAAAATCCGTTGAGGGTCAACGGATTTGAATGTGGAGCAAGCGCAAAGCGAGCAAGAGAAATTGCGCCGGGGCGCGCAGGGCGGGTGGGAAGAATTTCTGCCGCGGGATTGCCGTGGCCGCCTTGACATACCACCGGTGCGATTGTATAATTTATACAAATAAAATGCGAGGGTCAACGGCATTGGTTGGCCTAATTTACCATTCCGGGAGGTGGTTGACGTGCAGACCCATTTCGGGCAGCGACTTTGGCAGCATCTGGGCGCCCATCCCTGTACGCGCGACGGACAGCAGGGGTATCAATTCCGGGTCTGGGCACCCAATGCCCGACAGGTCGCGGTGATGGGTGACTTCAACGGCTGGGACACCCAGGCACAGCCCATGGAGCGCGGGCAGGACGGTGTGTGGGAAGGATTTGTTCCCGGGCTGAAGGAGTACGATACCTACAAGTATGCCGTTCATACCCATGACGGCCGTGTGCTGGCCAAGGCCGACCCCTATGCCTTTCACGCCGAGACCCGGCCGGGTACGGCATCCAAATGCTACGATCTGGCCGGTTACGAGTGGGGCGATAAGGCGTGGATGAATTATCGGAAAAAGCATCTGGTGTACGATAACCCGCTGAATATTTACGAGGTGCATCTGGGGTCCTGGCGCAGGGGCGCGGGCGGTGAATTTCTCTCTTATCGGGAGATGGCACGCTGGTTGGTACCCTACGTAAAAGAGATGGGCTTCACCCATGTGGAGCTGCTGCCCATCACCGAGCATCCCTTGGACGATTCCTGGGGCTATCAGGTCACCGGCTATTTTGCCGCCACCAGCCGTTTCGGCACGCCCCATGACTTTATGTATTTGGTGGATGAGCTGCACAAGGCCGGTGTGGGCGTTATTCTGGACTGGGTCCCGGCCCATTTCCCCAAGGATGCCTTTGGCCTGTATGAATTTGACGGACAACCTTTGTACGAGTATGCCGACCCCCGCAAGGGGGAGCACGCCGACTGGGGTACCCGGGTGTTTGACTACGGCCGCTGGGAAGTGCGGGATTTCCTCATCGCGTCGGCGCTGTTCTGGCTGGAAGAGTTTCACATGGACGGACTGCGGGTGGACGCGGTGGCCTCCATGCTCTATCTGGACTACGGTCGCTCGGACGGAGAATGGGTGGCCAACCAATACGGCGGGCGGGAGAATCTGGAGGCGGTCGATTTCCTGCGCAAGCTCAATGAAAGCGTATTTGCCGACCATCCCGATGTGCTGATGATCGCCGAGGAGTCCACCGCCTGGCCCAAGGTATCCCATCCCACCTTTGAGGGCGGACTGGGCTTTAACCTGAAGTGGAACATGGGCTGGATGAACGATATCTGCCATTACGCCAAGCTGGATCCTTACTTCCGCCAGTTCAACCATAAGGATATTACCTTTTCCCTCATGTATGCCTTCTCGGAAAACTTCGTTTTGCCCCTGTCCCACGACGAAGTGGTGCATATGAAGGGGTCCCTGCTGAATAAGATGCCCGGTGACGATGCGCAGAAGTACGCCGGTGTGCGGGCCTTTTACACCTATATGCTGGCCCATCCGGGTAAAAAGCTGACCATAATGGGCAGCGAGTTCGGGCAGTGGAACGAGTGGCATTTTGAGCAGTCGCTGGACTGGCATCTGCTGGAGCAGCAGGACGAGGACGGGCAGCGGCATCGGCAGCTGCACACCTTCTTCAAGGCGGCCAATGCGCTGTATCTGGAGCAGGGCGCGCTGTGGCAGCAGGATTTTTGCTGGGAGGGGTTCCGCTGGATCTGTCCCGACGACGCCAACGGAAACACGGCGATTTTCCTGCGCTTTGACAAAAAGGGGGATGCCCTGCTGGTGGCGGTCAATTTCTCGCCGGTGTTCCGGCAGGGGTATCGCATCGGTGTGCCCTGGAGCGGACGCTATGAGGAAGTGTTCAACACCGACCGCATCGAGTTTGGCGGGCAGGGACGCTTGAACGCACCGGTCAAGAGCGAATATGTGTACTGTCATATGCAGGAGCAATCGATTCAGGTGGATCTTCCGCCGCTGGGCGCGGTTATTTTGAAATGCACCAGAAAGGCGGCGCCGCCCAAACGAAAAAGCAAAAAACCGAGTGACCAAGCGCACCGCGCAGATTGAAAAAACGATGGAAACGGGTGAAATGATGAAAAAGGAATGTGTCGCTATGCTGCTGGCCGGTGGTCAAGGCAGCCGACTGTACGCGCTGACCCATCATGTGGCCAAACCTGCCGTTCCCTTTGGCAGTAAGTACCGTATTATTGATTTTCCCTTGTCCAACTGTGCCAATTCGGGCATTGATACCGTGGGCGTTCTGACCCAGTACCAGCCGCTGGAGCTCAACGCCTATCTGGGTAACGGCCAGCCGTGGGATCTGGACCGTTCGGACGGCGGCGTACATATCCTGCCCCCCTATGTGCAAAAGGGCGAGCAGGGCACCTGGTACAAGGGCACGGCCAACGCAATTTATCAGAACATGGGCTTTTTGTCCCTGTATGACCCGGAATATGTGCTCATTTTGTCCGGCGACCATATTTACAAAATGGATTACAGCAAAATGCTGCGCCATCACAAAAAGACCGGAGCCGCCTGCACCATTTCGGTGCTGGAGGTGCCCATGGAGGAGGCATCCCGCTTCGGTATCATGAATGTGGATGAAAACGACCGAATTTTTGAATTTGAGGAGAAGCCGCCCCAGCCCAAGAGCAATCTGGCCTCCATGGGCATTTACATCTTTACCTGGAGCAAGCTGCGGGAATATCTCATCGCCGACGAGGCCGATGCCAATTCCAGCAACGACTTTGGCAAAAACATCATCCCTGCCATGCTGGACGCAGGCGAAGTATTGAGTGCCTACCGTTTCTCGGGTTACTGGAAGGATGTGGGTACCATCCGCTCTTTGTGGGACGCCAACATGGACTTGATCTCGGGCGACGGCGGCGTTAAGCTGTACGACGAAAGCTGGCCCATTTACGCCCGCAGTCCGGGTCGTCCGCCCCACATTACCGGCGAGCAGGCCGAGATCTCCCACAGTCTGATCACCGGTGGCTGTGAGGTGTACGGCAAGCTGGAGGATTGCGTGCTGTTCCACTCGGTCACGGTGGAGCCGGGGGCGTACGTACACGCCTCCATTCTGATGCCCGGCGCGGTGGTCAAACAGGGCGCCCGGGTGGAATACGCTATCGTAGCCGAAAAGGCAGTCATTGACGAAAACGCCGTGGTGGGCGCGGCCGCGGACGGTGCGCCGGACATTGCCGTGGTGGGCGCCGGAATCCATGTGGGCCCCGGGGCCCGGGTGGCGCCCGGAGCCATGGTGACCGAAGATGTGAAGGGAGGCGACGGGGTATGAACAATCTGCATGGAATTTTGCTGGCCTATCGGTCTGACCCCGCCCTGCGGGAGCTGACTCAGCACCGCAACACCTGCTCGGTCCCCTTTGGCGGACGCTATCGCATCATTGACTTTATGCTGTCCAGTCTGGTCAACGCCGGCGTTTCCGATATCGGCATGATCGTCAATGAAAGCTATCAATCGCTGCTGGACCATGTGGGCTCCGGCAAGGACTGGGATCTGAGCCGTCAGCACGGTGGTTTGCGCATCCTGCCCCCCTTCAGCTATGCCCACGCCCAGCCCGGCAGCGGGAAGCGAGGACGCATGGACGCATTGTCCGACGTGCGCTCCTATCTGAAAAAGATCCGACAGGATTACGTGGCGCTGGCCTGGGGTGACATTGTGGCCAATCTGCCCTGGGATGCCGCCTTTGAGCAGCATTTGGCCACCGGCGCCGACATTACCGCCATCTGCTCGTCCACACCCCAGGGCGACCCCTCCAGCTGTACCTATTTTACCGTGGGTGCCAACGGCACGGTCACCGATGTGGCGGTGCATCCCAAGCAGCCCATGGGCTGCGAAACGCTGGAGTGCTATATCCTGTCCAAAAAGCTGCTGATCGATCTGGTGGAGTATGCCGCGGCCCATAAGGTGCACTCCTTTTCGGAGGGCGTTCTGCTGGCCATGTCGGATCGGCTCAAGATCGTACCCTTCCTGTACGACGGCTACGTGGCCCGCATCCAGTCGGTGGCCTCTTACTTTGCCAAGAGCATGGAGCTGCTGGACAGCGACGTGCGTGCCCGGTTGTTTGCGCCCGAGCGGCCCATCCGCACCAAGATCCACTCCACGCCGTCCACCTGTTACAGCGCGGATGCACGATGCCGCGGCTCGTTGATCGCCGATGGATGCATCATTGAGGGCGAGGTGGAAAACTCCATCCTGTTTCGTGGCGTCAAGGTGGAAAAGGGCGCGCGGGTCTCCAACTGTATTTTGATGCAGGGTACCACCGTTCAGGAGAATGCCACGCTGGCCTATACCATTACCGACAAGAATGTGCTCATCCATTCCGGCCGTATGCTGATGGGTCATGCCAATTACCCTCTGGCCATCCACAAGAACGCTGTGGTATAATCTGAATTTGAATCACCCCGGGGGGAAAGGAGTCCAACCATGAAAATTTTGTTTGCCGCATCGGAGGCGGCACCCTTTGTCAAAACCGGCGGCTTGGCCGATGTGATCGGTTCGCTGCCCATGGAGCTGGCAAAAAACGGACATGAAGTGAACGTGATTCTGCCCCTGTACGAAAAGATCGGCCCTCTTTGGCGGGAGCAGATGACCTTTTTGAAGCACTTTACCGTTCCGCTGGCCTGGCGCAATTCCTATTGCGGCGTGTTTGAGCTCAAGCGCGACGGCGTGACCTACTGGTTTGTGGACAACGAGTATTACTTCAAGCGGTCTGACCTGTACGGCCACTATGACGACGGCGAGCGCTTCGCCTTTTTCTCCCGCGCCATCGTGGAGGTGCCCGGCCGACTGGGCTGGACGCCCGACGTGATCCATTGCAATGACTGGCAGACCGCGCTGGTGCCGGTCTATCTGCTGGAGTCGGATCGGATCGCGCCCCATCTCAACAACACCAAGACGGTCTTTACCATCCATAACATTGAGTATCAGGGGCGCTATGGTCGGGATGTGCTGGGCGATGTGTTCGGTTTGAGCGAATCCTTTTTCCACGAGGGGCTTTTGGCCTATCACGGCGACGTGAATCTGATGAAGGGCGCCATCTACGCCGCGGATTATGTGACCACCGTGTCGCCCACCTACGCCCAGGAGCTGCAGGAGCCGTTTTATGCCCACGGCCTGCAGGGGGTCATCTCGGCCAACGGATACAAAATGCGGGGCATCCTCAACGGGATCGATACCGTGCTGTACGATCCCCAGCACAATGCCAATCTGGCCAAAAACTATTCGACCCGCGGTATGCGGGGCAAGCAGATGTGCAAGCAGGCACTGCAAAAGGCGGTGGGGATGAACGAAAATCCCGACGTGCCTGTGATTGCCTGCGTGTCCCGTCTGGTCAGCCACAAGGGCTTTGATCTGGTCTGCACCGTGCTGCACGATATCATGGAAATGGATGTGCAGATGGTGGTGTTGGGCACCGGCGAGTGGAAGTACGAAGAGGCCTTCCGTCAGATGGAAAACCAGTATCCCGGCCGATTCGCGGCACGGCTGTTTTATTCCAACGAGCTGGCGGATGCCATCTATGCCGGCGCCGATCTGTTCCTAATGCCCTCCATTTCGGAGCCCTGCGGTCTGAGCCAGATCATCGCCATGCGCTACGGCACACTGCCTGTGGTGCGGGAGACCGGTGGCCTGCGGGATACTGTCGAGGCATACAATTGCTACGAAGGCACCGGCACCGGCTTCTCCTTTGCCAATATCAACGCCCATGAAATGCTGAATGTTCTGCGTGGGGCGGTCGCGCTGTACCATGACGACAAGGACGCATGGAAGCAGCTGGTCAAGCGCGCCATGCAGGCCGACTTCGGCTGGGAACGGTCGGCGGGCGAATATACGCAAATTTACGAGCAAATCACAGGAGGAATGCATTGATGCAGCCTTATACCAAGCAGCAGCTTGCCCAGCTGATCGTAGACAAGCTGCGCCGCAATTTCGGACGCGATGTGGAGGAGGTTACTCCGCAATATTTGTTGAAGGCCTGCGCCATGGTGCTGCGGGATATCATGTCCACCCGCCAGCTGGAAACGGCGGAGGCCACCAACGAGCAGCATGCCCGTCAGGTTCACTACCTGTCGCTGGAATTTTTGATGGGGCGCTCGCTGATGAAAAACGCCTATAATCTGGGTGTGCTGGAGCCGCTCAAGCAGGCCATTGAATCGTTGGGCTTTTCGGCCGCGGATCTGTTTGAGCTGGAGCCCGATGCCGGTCTGGGCAACGGCGGTCTGGGTCGTTTGGCGGCCTGCTATCTGGATTCCATGACCACGCTGGGCATTCCGGCCACCGGCTATTCCATCTGCTACGAGCTGGGCATCTTCAAGCAGAAGATCGTGGACGGGGAGCAGGTGGAGCTGGCCGACAACTGGATGGAGCTGGGCGACGCCTGGCTGATTCCCAAAATGGACGAAACCGAAGAGGTTCGCTTCGGCGGCCAGATCGAAGACTGGTTTGACGAGTCCAACGAGCATCACGTCCGGCACACCGGCTATACCGCGGTGCTGGCCGTGCCCAAAGATATGAACATTGCCGGTTACGGCACCGGGCATGTCAATCTGCTGCGCCTGTGGGATGCCAAAAGTCCCGCGCCGGTGGATATGTCCCTGTATTCCCGGGGCGAGTATTTGAAAGCGGTGGAGCAGCAGGCCATGGCGGAGGTCATCGCCAAGGTGCTCTATCCCGACGACAACCACTACGAGGGCAAGTCCCTGCGGCTCAAGCAGCAGTATTTCTTCGTGTCGGCCACCGTGCAGTCCATCTGCCGCAAGCATAAGGCACAGTACGGCACGCTGCGCAACTTCCACGAAAAGCACGTCATTCAGATCAACGACACCCACCCCACGCTGGTCATCCCCGAGCTGATGCGCATCCTTCTGGACGAGGAACGCTACAGCTGGGAGGATGCGTGGTACATTGTCACCCGTACCGTGGCCTATACCAACCACACCGTGCTGGCCGAGGCGCTGGAGCGTTGGCCCCAGCAGCTGGTGGAGAGCCTGCTGCCCCGTATCTGGCAGATCCTGGTGGAGATCAGCAACCGCTATCAGGCTCATCTGAACGAGATCTTCCTGGGCGATCAGGCCAGAGTGCGCGACAATGCCATCATCTGGGACGGTGAGGTGCGCATGGCCAATCTGTGTATCTGCGCCTGTTTTGCCGTCAACGGCGTGTCGGCCCTGCACTCCGACATCCTTCGTCGGGAGGTGTTCCGGGATGTGTGCGCCCATACGCCGGATAAATTCAAAAATGTGACCAACGGTGTGGACCACCGCCGCTGGCTCAGTGAGATCAATCCCAAGCTGGACGCTCTGATCCGGGACTGCACCGGCTCGGACGAGTATCTGCTGCGCCCGGAAAAGCTGGCCGAGCTGGAGCGCCATGCCGGTGACAGCACGGTGCTGCAGCGTCTGGCGGAGATCAAGAAGGAAAACAAGCGTGTCTTTGCCGACTATGTGGCCCGGGAAAGCGGCATCGTACTCAACACGGCCGCTCTGTTTGACGTACAGGTCAAGCGTCTGCATGAGTATAAGCGCCAGCTGCTCAACGCCCTGCACATTACCTGGCTGTACCAGCGCATCAAGCAGGACCCCCATTTTGAGTTTACGCCCCGGGTCTTCCTGTTTGGCGCCAAGGCCGCGCCCGGCTACTACGTGGCCAAGCAGATCATCCGTCTGATCAACTCGCTGGCCGATGAGATCAACCGCGACCCGGTCTGTAAGGATCGTCTGCAGGTGGCCTTTTTGGAGAATTACCGGGTGTCGCTGGCGGAAAAGCTGATGCCGGCCAGCGAATTGAGCGAGCAGATCTCCACCGCCGGCAAGGAGGCCAGCGGCACCGGCAACATGAAGTTTATGATGAACGGCGCGCTGACCATCGGTACGCTGGACGGCGCCAACGTGGAAATGCACCAGCAGGTGGGGGACGAGAACATCTTCCTGTTTGGCCTCACCGCGGACGAGGTGGCGGAAAAGAAACGCAATGGCTATCAGGCCTACGAGTATTACAACAACAACCCCGTCCTGCGCGATGTGCTGGATCGGATTTCCAAGGGATTTGATGACGGCGTGGCCTATGATCAGATTTCCAACCGCCTGCTCTTTGGCGGAGACGAGTATATGCTTCTGGCTGACTTCGAAAGCTACCGTCAGGCCCAGGAGCGGGCCGGAAAGACCTATCAGGACCGCAAACTGTGGAACCAGATGGCTCTGACCAACATCGCCCGGTCCGGCATCTTCGCCGCTGACCGCTCCATCCGGGACTATGCCCGGGACATCTGGCACGTGCCCACGAGAGACTAAGCGATCCATACGCCCGGACACGATGTGTCCGGGCGTATATTTTTCTTGCAAAATCAGCAGAAACGTCCTACAATAGTAAAAGCGAATTTTGGGAGGCTTGTTTCATGTATCTGGCCGACTGCCACAACCATACCTGCTGCTCCAAGGACAGCAAAGCACCCCTGACCGCCATGGCGGAGGCCGCGGCGAAAGCCGGCCTGTCCATGCTGTGCACCACCGACCATCTGGATCTGTTGGGCTGGCATGGTGAGCCTTTGGGCGACTGGGACTGGACCCCCATTCTGGAACAGTACGAAGCCGCGCGTTCCTCTTGCCCCAAAGGCCTCGAGCTGTGTCTGGGCATCGAGTTGGGTGCGGCCCAGTTCTATCCGGAACGGGCAAGAGATATCGTGCGGGATATCCCGCTGGACCTGATCATCGGTTCTGCCCACAATGTATCCATGGATCTGGGGGGCGAGGATTTTGCCTTTGTTCCCTATACCTGTGTTCAGGATTGCCACCGGGCGCTGGACAGCTACTTTTCCAGTCTGTACAAGCTGGCCGGATCAGACCGGATCGATGTGATCGGGCACATCATCTATCCCCTGCGCTATATGAAGCGGGATGGATTCGACATCTCTCTGGAGCCCTATTACGATACGCTCCGGGCTATTCTTGACCGGGCGGTGGCCCACGGCCGGGGCATCGAGGTAAATACCAACCGCGGTAAGGATGTAGAGGCGTGGCGTCCCGTTCTGGAGCTGTACCGGCAGGAAGTCGGATCGTAGCCA
>JAZSCJ010000048.1:0-24361 GCA_045602885.1 Oscillospiraceae bacterium | reverse complement strand
ATGCGCCATAGTTTTTCCGTGCATCGCTGTTTTTGACCGCAAACAGGCCACCGCCGCGGTATACCACACCTGCGGTACCTTCGCTGAATACGGGATAAGGAAGTGCAATCGCAGAGATACTCTCTGTCGTATTATCGGCATAGATCACCTCATGGGGCTGATACAGGACGTCCGCTGTGGAACCGATATTGGAGATAATTTCGACAGTCTTCCAACGGGAAGCAGCGTACCCATCTTCCAGACAAATTCCGCCATAAATTGCGGTTTCAGCAAGTGGCTTCCAAACGGCCTCAAATACATTGTCCAGCTGAAGTCTGCCGTCTACGATCCATTCACTGCCGTAGGCCTTCATTCCAACATAGGCATAGTGATAAAAATCATTGAACTGCATGAAGTTTTGCCCACCGGACCAGTCGTAGTAGGCTTTGGCGGTATTCAGCATACCGTCAACACTTCCCAGATCATCCGTGGTCACACCGGTATCTGCACTGAAGCGGTCGAACAATGTCTTGTTCAAATAGAACGCTTCGGTAGATTTTGCAATGGGCAGCATCAATAGCTCATCATCAAAATAACCCTCAGAAAGGAACTCGCTGTGAAATGCGGCGAGTTCTTCTTTTGTAAAATAGTCGTTCCATGAAAGCAATTTATCCTTTCCGACAATCTCCGCAACACGCGGATAGGCTGTGAATAGGTCGGGCAGTTCTTCAGCGCCGGGTTCTCCGTTTGCAGAAGCAGAGAGTGCTTTGTCAATGGCAGAAGAACTGGTTACAGAAACCACATTGATGGTAACGCCATTCTCTTTGCCCTCGGTGTTGTTGAACTCATCAATAGTTGCATTCAACGGGGACTCTGTCTGGCTTCCATAGACATGCCACATGGTCAAAACAACCGGGTCTCCTGCAGAGGGCTTATCATTTTCAACACACCCCGACAGACACATCATCACAGAAAGCAGACACAATAAAAGTGAGATTCTCTTTTTCATACTCTTATTCCCTTCGCTGTAGATACCCCACCCGTTTCCCCACCCTAATTTTGGAAAAAGATGGGGTTCCCACCCGTTTCGGTAGTTTTGGGTGGGGGAAAAAGATGCGGAATCACTATAATAATGGTTGCAAGTGAGCTGAAGGAGGGTATAGCTTTTGCCTTTGCCAATCAAACGATGAAGGGGTACCCCTTCATCATGGAAACGCAGTTTCCATGATGAAACCTCTGTCTGCGCGCCAACGGATTCAGAGGTCGCCCCTTGTTTGATTTCATTCTATCACAAACTCTTGTTCCAATCAAGACTCGAGATTGCGGAACGCTTGCGGCTGGAGAAAGGAGTGGCCGTCGTGAACAAAAAAACCGCAAACTTCAGAGTGCTCCCAGACAGTAACGGAAGGCGCTATCAATTCTTTTGTGCACTGTCCGGAGCCCACATCTGTACCACCCGACCGATCCTTGCAGATACGCCGGAGCAGGCGTTGGAACTTGCCTGGGAGACGGAAGGAAAACATCATTTTAACCATTGCAGCAAATGTGGGAACTGGGTGATTGACGCAATGTACAACGTGGACGTTCTGGAGTGTGTCGACTGTGCTCCATACGAGGGGGTGCCGTTATATTGCAAGTCTTGCGGCGCAAAGGTAGAAACAACAAACAACGATACCTGCAGCAAGTGTGGAGCATTACTTACATACAGAGGAGGAGCGGAATGATGTGACAGAAAAAACAAAAAACCTTCAGCTTGAGCAGTATGGCTTTGGCCCCAATGTGATGAAGAAGACCAAAGTATGTCCAAACTGTGGTCAGATTGCAAACGCACGATCCATAATTTGTACCAAATGCGGTGCGCGGTTACCCTTTGCTACGCTCTTTGATGGCTATAAGCGCCGCCATCCCTGCTGTCCACACTGCAACACCATATTGACAGCCGACACAAAGTACTGCCCACATTGCGGACAATTGATCAACACAAACAAAGAAATCAGTAATGAGTAATTTTAAAACAGGAAGGAGAACTTGAATATGGGACTGTTTAGTAAAGAAGCCTGCACGTTTTGCGGCACCGAAGTGGGGGCGCTGAAGCGCTCCAAACTGGCAACAAAGGAGTTTATCTGCCACGAGTGTAAGCATAAGACCAACTATTTTGCGAGAATGAGCTACACCTCCAAGGAAGCTGCCCAGCGCATGATGGATACGCTGGCTCAGGAAGAGGCCGATTTCGAGGCCAGCTTTGATGCCGCCGAAGGCCGCTTCGCCCGGGCCGAGCGCAGCTTCAACACCTGGGATCTGGGCAGCAAGCGGATCCACTATCGCTGCAACACCACCATCGGCGCTTTCCAGCTCAACATGAGTGAGATGAGCCGCTACGAGCATATCCCTGTGTTCTGGTTTGATCGCATGATGCCCTACGAGTTCCAGTCGGAGAATGAGATGCTTGACGGTATGCGGCGCAGCAAGGTGATGGATGCCGGCGCCAACTATGTGGAGGTTGAGGTATCAAAGGGTGACGATGGCAAGGTCATCCACTGCATGCTCACCATTCCTTATGACGATGCCTGCATCCGGGAGATCAAAATTGAATCTGACACAGACGACGCGGCACCTTTCCATGACCTGGCCGACCAGATCAACAGCGACCGCAGGGCCTGGCTGGGCAAGGCCGAGTTTGACCTGGAGAGAAAGAACGAAATGCAGGTGCGCAATCTGGGTGACACCGCTGCCGCCGCCCTTAAGGCTGCCATCAAGGGCGGCGATGTGAAAGATGCAATCAAGCAGGGCATCGAAACGGCCAATGACATCGAAGAAGGCAAGGTAAAGCAGGGCCTTTTCGGAAAATTGTTCAAAAAGTGATATGAGAGGAGAAATTCATATGAAAAAGATTACTGTGTTTTTGCTGGCGGCGGTCATGCTGCTGGCTCTGGCTGCCTGCGGCGGCGGGAACGATCAGGCGACTTCCGGCACAAACGGGACAACCGTACCGGAAGGTGAGGCGCCGGGAAATGGTGCTGCGCCGCAGGGGGCGCCGGCGGAAATCAAGCCCGCTGAGGATGGTACATTGACGATTGGCATTGGAAACGCCGTCATCGTGGTGAACGAAACGGCGGTACCCATGCCATACCGCCTTGGAGAGCTGGAGGCTGCGGGCGTCCCGGAGGATGAATTCCGAAACGAGATCGAGCTGGCTCCGGGAGACTTCTTCTCGGTAAACCTCTTCTTGGATGAAAATGAGGATTATTTGATTAGTCCGGCGTACTACAATGGGGGAGATGATACCATCAACATCGCCGATGCTCAGGCGGAGGAGATCACCATGATCACCTATTCCGGCGAGCCTGTGGATCAGGGCGTTTCCCTTCTCGGCGTTACCTTCGGCATGGCAAGGAGCGATGTCCGGGCAATGCTCGGCGAACCGATGTATGATAATGGCGACTATTTTGAATGGCAGGTAGCTGTGTCTGACGCCGGTTATGAGGGCAGCTTCTCCATCTACTTTACCGATGACGCGGATGACGCCGGCGCTTCGCAGATCGATCTGACGCTGATTGAAGAATAATTCGAAGATTTTGGAGCGATAAGAATATGAAAAAGATCATTGCATTTATGCTGACAGCGATCATGCTGCTGTCTCTGGCCGCCTGCGGCGGCGGCAGCACGCCCGCAGGCTCTGACACCGGCGCCTCCGCACCCAATTCCGACACGGCGCCTTCCGACGCAGACAACAACGAGGGCGAGGGCGCGGACACCATCGTAATGTGGTACGGCGCAAATTACTACGGTGTACATGAGGCCACCTTCTACTGTCCTGAAGGTGCTTACATCGATGAAAGCGATCTGGAGGATTACAAAGAAGAAGGCAGCGTGTCATCCTTCACCGTTTACGATGACGTAAGAGGGTATTCCGCCACCGGCGAGAGCCACTGGAGCCGGGAACTCTCCAACGATGAACCAGTCGTCTATGAAGTGCTGCCTCAGCTCTATTTTTACGGCGAGCTGGACGAGAAAAACGCGGAGGAATATCCGACAAGCTCTTATGATGTCACTGATTTGGGCTTCCAGTGGGACGGCAAGGACATGATGCTCATTGAGGCCAGTTACACTTCTGCCAGCGATTTTGAGTATCATGACGTATTCGTGGGCGTTGAGTGTGAGGAGCTCTACTGGCGGACAAAGGAAGGCGGCGGAGTGGAAGAAAATCTGGTTGCACCCATGCTGGTAGGCTTTGAGATCTACAGTCCCGGGGTCGAGCTGACCGTGGATCAGTACGCCTGGATCGCCGGGCAGCTCTTCGGCGTGGACAGCGGCAGGACCTGGGCTCTGGAGGGCGAAGAAGAGACCGAAGCTCCCGTGGTCAATGTGGATGCCTCCGAACTGCTGGGTACCTGGCTACAGCGGGACAGCGACTGGGACGACACCTTCATTTTCAATGCGGACGGCACCGGTGTTGTGATCAGCGGTCCTGAATATCCCTTTACTTATGCTGTCAAGGGTGACATTCTCACTCTGACCTATGATGACGGCGATCAGGAAGAGTTCACCATCTCCGTAGACGGCAATTTGCTGACTATGATCGATAAGTGGGGCGATGAACTGCTGCTGGATAAGCAAACGGAAGAAGCGGCCGAGCCCGAGATCAACGAAACCGAGGCCCCCGTGGAAGATCCCGGCAATCCTTATGTCACAGAAATCCTGGGCACATGGGACGTTCAGGGCAGCGATTATCTGGAGGTCTTCACCTTTAATGCCGACGGCACCGGTCTGTACAGCTACACGGAGGGTAGTGTCTACGAGTTTGCATATACCTATAGTTTTTACAATGGCGACTATGTGGAGATCATCTATGAGGATGGCACGGAGGACGGCTTCACGATCAGGATCGAGGGCGATACCATGTACGCCTCCAACTTGTCCGTTGTGGATATGCCCCTGATCCGCCGGTGACACATCCTCGCGCGAGGCCCATAACCCGGTCGAAGGGAGCCTCGGCTCCCTTCTTCTCAAAGCACTCCGCACAGGCAGAGCGCTTTGAGAAGAACTTTTATCCCGGTGTTGCAAAGCAATCAAATAAAACATGAGGAGGACATTGTTATGGAACATGTTGGAACGTGGGTATTTCATTCCATCGCAGCGATGAACGACGATGAGAGCGGGTTTGTCTATCTCAGCGCCGAGGACTACCTCAAATCGCCTATGCCCTATGTGGACGAGACGGATGAGGAAGCCGTTGCGGATGAAATGAAGGAACGGAAGAAGATGGTCGGTATGCAGGTCAAGATCTGTGAGGATGGCAAGCTCTATCTGCTGTCTCCGCTGCCCGAGGGCGTTTCGCAGAAAGAAGTCGATCAAGCTGTGTCTGCCGGTGTGATTACCCTGCTGGACGGCATGATGACCGACCGCCCCATGGCCTGGGAGGAGCGCAGCGGTGAGCTGTGGTACGACACGGGAATTGAGGGTGAGGTCTTTGGGGAGAAAGCCGATTCCTGGGTAAAGGCCATAGATGAGGATGGCTACTTCACCTTTGCTACCACCCGGTTTGTAAAAGCCTGAAAGAACGCATGATGAAAAAGCTCTTGTTGATCATAGGTATTGTGATCATCATTGCTGGTGTTATAGCCTTATTATTCTCCGTACTACAGCGATTCGGATACTATCATTTGCTTGACGGAGACGCAGATATGTACATCGGATTACATTGGAGAATGATCATTTCTCTTGTAATTGGAATTGTTCTTGTGGCGATGGGAGCAGTCTGTCTCTTCATTCGCACCAAACTGTAAGATCAAACTTGTAACGGAATGACCATAAAACGGCAGAGACTTTATTTGGGAGGAAATGATAATGAGTATTTTTGATTCTTTGAAGCGGCAGGCGGAGTCCTCCATCAAACGCGAGGCATCCAAGGCGGTAAACAGTGCGGTGAACAGCGCCGTGCAGTCGGTGGGCAAGGGTAAAAACCGCAGCGAGACCTTTACCTTTTCCGCTCTGCCCACCAGTTTGAATGAACTTCGTGCGATTCCCGAGGCGTCCCTGGATTCCGCCTTCAAGACCACAGCGCTGACCATCCTGGCCCTGTGCCGTTATGAACAGGATCAGGCCGCCGCCCTTGAAATGCTGGACTTCCTCAAAGGTCCGGCAGAGGTCAGCACCTATGAAAAGCAGTTTATCCAGGAGCGACTGAAAGGCAAAGAGTATAAGGCCCGCTCCTTCCTGGCGGGCGCAACGCCGGAAAACAGCTACCAGCCCACCACACCCTACACCATCACCGTCAGCGAAAATCCGTACTCCTTTGACGAGGAGAACTGGGCGACCCTCTATGTGACCAGCGGCGGGGCCGACAACCCCCGGCCCATCAAGCTGCGGAAAAAGCCATCCACAGGACAGTGGTTCCTCAACGACATCCAGTGCCTTTCCGACATCCGTGTGCCGGTGGCGGAGGATCCGTGGGCGTAAACCTGCATCGGTATGAAAGGATGATGGCAATGAGAAAATGGAAAAGAGCGGCGGCGCTTTTGCTGACCGCATGTATGCTCCTGTGCCTGTGCGCCTGCGGCGGCCAGACCGGCAGTAAAAGCCCGGATCCGCAGAATACACAGCAGGACGGCCCCGATCCGTCCGGAAATCCTGACGCACCTGATCAGACCGACACAGAAAATCCTACCGGTGAAACCGTCCCGCCGACACCCCCCACCGTCCATGGCGACGCGCAGACGCTTTCCCTGCAAAAGCAGCTCTACAGCCTTTACGACTGGGACGATGACAGACTGCTGGTGCAGAGCGAATATTCCCACGTGACGCTGTGGCAGGAGGATGCCGAAAAGCACCCCGATCTGGCGGAGGTGTTGGAGCAGACGGCCAATATGGTCAAGCGGAACATGGAGGACGAGTACGACAATCTCTGTGCCATCGCCCGGGAGGAGCTGCCCTGGGCAGGAGAAAACATGAAGACTTCAGTATCCACCCTGGACATCCAGGTGCGCCGGGCCGACAGTGTGGTGCTGAGCCTCTTATCAGACTCTTATTCGGACTACGGCTGGATCGAGGATTTCCGCGGGATGCACGGTACCAATTACGACGCCCAGACCGGTCAGGAACTGGCGCTGAACGACGTGGTCGACGTCAGCAATGATCTGGCCAATGCAGTGGCAAACGAGCTGAACCGCCATCAGTGGGCAGGGGATCTCGATTACCGGGACGCTGTGCAAGCATACTTCGCCAATACGCCTTACGACGGCTTCAGCTGGACGTTGGACTATAACGGCGTGACCTTCTACTTTGCCGACGGCGATTTGGAAGAGCCGGGCAACGGGGGAAAGACCGCCACCGTCTCTTTCGCGGAATATCCTGAGCTGTTTGAAGAAAAGTACATGGCTGTTCCCGCCGCCTATATGGTGGAGCTTCCCCTGGACAGCTCGTACTTCACCGATCTGGACGGCGACGGCGATCTGGAGGAGCTGAATGTCACCGGCTATTTTGACAGCGATGTGGGGATGTATGCAAAGTTCGGCATCTACGCCGACGCCGAAGGCAGTTACCACTATGAGGACTGCTTTGCCGACGGTTTTATCCCCTACTATGTAAAAACAGCAGACGGACGCCACTACCTGTACCTGTTCTGTGAGCAGTACGAGGGCGGGCCGGTGCCAATGTTCGCTCTCAGGGTGTACGACGTAAGCGGCGGAAAGGCAGCGGGAGTGGGAGAGATGAACGCCGGTCCCGGGTATGTTCCCGTCGATACCTATAGAGTCCCAACCGATCCGGAGAATTTTTATCTCGAAGACTTTGACGCTATGGCGCAGGACATGATGCCTTACGCCATCGGGCCGACTGGCTTGCCGGAGCTGAAATGACTGCGTCAGGAGGATCGACGATGGTATGCAAGAAAACTGTGGCGTGGAAAGCCTGCTATGACGAAGCAACCGGCAGATGCACCGCCGAGGAGGGCGGCGGTATGGCATATGACCTGTATGAGATCACAAAAGAGATCTTTGACCAGCTGGATCCCTCTGCGAATAGCGATTATGAAGCGCTGCAGCTAATCAGGTCAGGGCGACATCTTTACATGTCCGTCAATGACCGATGTGGCCCGCCTTATTATGTGGTGTTTGACAAAAACTACCGCGAGCTTTGCCCGTGGGCATCCATTGTTGCTGCATCGGATGCCAAAGGCGGCACGTGGAATAGTGATCCTTTTGAATGATTATCGGTAAAAAGAATATATTCAAATAAATGAGGGGGAGAAATGGTGTGAAAAAATCGCGTTATTTACCGATTTGCGCCGTACTTCTGTCGGCGGTATTTCTTCTCGTCGCGTTGGCAGGCTGCGGCGGGGGTGACGGTCAGAATACAGACGGAACCACCACCGGGACGGAGACCCCGGCCATATCTGATACCGGGAGTGATGAAACCACTCCGCCGGAGGACAGCGGCGACGAGGTACAGCATGATCCCACGACCCCGGAGGGCGATGCAGTCACCGTCGGCAGCGTTGAGGAACTGCTGGAGGCCATCGGCCCCCATACGGGAATTCTGTTGAAACCCGGATATTACAACATGAGTGAGTATATTGAGTATGTCTGGGAGAAAGAAGGCGAGAGCTGGAACGAGCGGCACCCCTATGTGCAGCTGCGGAAGTGCTACGACGGCGTAGAGGTGGTGATCCGGCGGGTGGATGGGCTGTCCATCCACGGCGACAACGAAAACCTGACGGAGATCGTGGTGGAGCCCCGGTACGCCCAGGTGCTGAACTTCGAGGAGTGCCATGACATCACCCTCTCCGGATTGACCATGGGACACACGGAGACCGGAGCCTGCTCCGGCGACGTGCTGGACTTTTATGGCTGCCGGAATATCAACCTCAGCGCCATGGACATCTACGGCTGCGGCGTCTACGGCATCGCGTGCTATGACGGCACCGGAGAGCTGTACGTCTACAGCAGCACCATCCGGGACTGCGCTTACGGCGCGCTGAATATCCTCGACGGCAATGGCCGCTTTGAGCTTCACAACTGTGGGCTGACCGGCTCGGCCGCCTATGACCAGTATGTGCCGACGCCTTATTCGGAGCTGGCCTTTTATGAGTGCGTCTTCGGGGACAACGAGACGTCCTACTATATGTTCCTTGAGGATATTTACACCGAGGACTGCGTCTGGAGCGAGAACTACGAATACCCGGAATATGGCTATGATGATTGGGCGGTATTTGACCCGGACACCATGGAGAGCGCCGCCGTGGACGAGAGATTTCTCAGCGAAACCTTCTGGGCAGGCCACGCCATGGTGAACCCGGAATCCGGCGAGACGGTCATGATCCCCTATGAGGAAGAGGACGGAACCTATGTCCATGTATCGCTGGAGCTGAATGCGGGCGGCGTCGGCTATTTTGAGACCACCAACGAGTACAGCGACGTCACCTGGACCTGCGATGACAATTACATCATCTGCGTCACGCTGGAGGATGGCCGTAGCTACTATGCTTCCACATATACCATGGGAGGAGAGGGCTATGTTTGGCTGCTGCTGGAGCTGGAGGAGTGCATGGTCTGGCTGGTAGACGGCAGATTAATGGTGTGAAGATCAGGGCGATGATTGTCGGAAGCGATCGCAACCAAGAAAAGAATATGGGGCAGAGTTTTTAGCTGTGACCCTGCCCCGATAAACCTGATGATGAACGGAAAGGAGCGTTACAATGGGACTTATTAAAGCAGGTTTGGGTGCTCTGGGCGGAACTTTGGCCGACCAGTGGAAGGAATACTTCTATTGCGAGGCAATGGATAAGGACACAATGGTAGTAAAGGGCCGCAAGCGCACCGGCTCCCGCTCTTCCAATACCAAGGGAAATGACAATATCATTTCCAACGGCAGCGTCATCGCCGTGGCGGACGGCCAGTGCATGATGATCGTGGAGCAAGGTCAGATCGTAGAAGTCTGTGCCGAACCCGGAGAATTTACATACGACACCTCCACCGAGCCCAGCATCTTCTCCGGACCGCTGGGAGACAGCATCCTGGAAACCTTCCGCACTGTGGGTAAACG
This sequence comes from Oscillospiraceae bacterium, assembly GCA_045602885.1. Classification (GTDB taxonomy): domain Bacteria; phylum Bacillota; class Clostridia; order Oscillospirales; family Oscillospiraceae; genus JAJPXI01. Next base: position 14,341 of record JAZSCJ010000048.1, on the reverse strand, counting down.
CTTTGCCTTTGGCGGAGACGCCGGGAATGATCAGCGGGTGTATTATTTCAACACCAAAGAACTGATCGATAACAAATTCGGTACTCCCAACCCCATCCCGTTCCGTGTGGTGGATTCGAAGATCGGTCTGGACGTGGATGTTTCCATACGCTGCTCCGGCGTGTACTCCTACCGCATCGCAGATCCGTTGCTGTTCTATACAAAAGTTTGTGGCAACGTCTCTCAGGACTACACCCGCGATGAACTGGACAGCCAGCTGAAATCTGAGTTTATCAGCGCTCTGCAGCCTGCCTTTGCAAGGCTGTCTGACATGGAGCTTCGCCCCAACCAGATTGTTGCTCACAATACTGACCTGGAAAACGCCATGAACGAGGCTCTTTCGGTGAAGTGGGGCCAGCTGCGTGGCCTTCAGGTGGTCAGTATCGCCCTTGGCAGCGTCACGCTGCCTCCCGAGGACGCGGAGATGATCAAGCAGCTCCAGCGCACAGCAGTTTTGCAGAATCCCATGATGGCCGGAGCGACTTTGGTTGGCGCACAGGCCGATGCTATGAAGGCTGCCGCCTCGAACGAGGCTGGAGCTATGACGGGCTTTATGGGCATGGGCATGGCCATGAATGCAGGCGGCATGAACGCGCAGAACCTCTTTGCCATGGGACAACAGCAGCAGACCCAGCAGCCTGCCTCCGCCGCAAACGGTTGGAAATGCTCCTGCGGCGCAACAGCAACCGGCAAATTCTGTCCCGAATGCGGCAGCAAGAAGCCAGAACCTGTTCAAGCCGGAAGCTGGAAGTGCAAATGCGGTGCCACGGCAAGCGAAAAATTCTGCCCGGAGTGCGGTTCTCCCAAGCCCGTGGAGGATGGTTGGGCCTGTTCCTGCGGTACAGTGAACAAGGGAAAGTTCTGCCAGAATTGCGGTGCCAAAAAACCGGAAGGCGCGCCCCTATACCGCTGTGACAAATGCGGTTGGGAACCGGAAGATCCCCGCAACCCGCCCAAGTTCTGCCCGGAGTGCGGCGACCTGTTTGATGACAACGATACAAAGTAAGAGTCTATAAGGAGGTGGGATGCATGGCGGTATTGCAGGAATATAAGTGCCCCTGCTGCGGCGGCGCAATCGAGTTTAACAGCTCGCTGCAGAAGATGAAATGCCCATATTGCGATACGGAATTTGAAATGGAGACTTTGGCATCTTACGATACGGAACTGAAAAACGAGCCCGAGTCGGCAATGACCTGGGAAAATGCCGCAGGTTCGGAATGGGAAAATGGAGAAGCTGACGGTCTTTGCACCTATGTCTGTAAGTCCTGCGGCGGTGAGATCGTGGGCGATGAGACCACAGCAGCCACCTCCTGTCCCTATTGCGGCAATCCGGTGGTCATGATGGGCAAGCTGTCCGGCAGTCTGAAGCCTGATCTGGTGATCCCCTTCAAGCTGGATAAAAAGGCGGCAAAGGCGGCATTGAAAAAGCACTACGGAGGAAAACGTCTGCTGCCCAAGGTGTTCAAGGACGAAAACCATATCGACGAGGTCAAGGGTATCTATGTACCGTTCTGGCTCTTTGATGCCGGTGCGGACGCACATATCCGCTACAAGGCGACCCGCGTGCGCAGCTGGAGCGACGCAAACTTTGATTATACGGAAACCAGCTTCTTTGCCGTGACCCGGGGCGGCACCATCGCCTTTGCAGATGTTCCGGTAGATGGTTCTACAAAAATGACAGATGATCTGCTGGAGTCCATCGAACCCTTCGACATGTCTGAAGCGGTGGATTTTCAGACGGCCTATCTGGCGGGCTATCTGGCCGACAAATATGATGTGGACTCGGAGCAGAGTATCCAGCGCGCCAACGAGCGCATTCAAAAGAGTACGGAGGATGCCTTCGCATCTACTGTCCAGGGCTTTGTAACAGTGACCCCGGATGCATCCAGCATCCGGCTGGAAAACGGTACGGTCAAGTATGCGCTGCTCCCGGTATGGCTTTTGAACACTACCTGGAACGGGCAGAAATACACTTTTGCCATGAACGGCCAGACCGGAAAGATGGTGGGCGACCTGCCTGTGGACAAGGCCGCTTATAAAAAATGGCTGTTTGGATTGACAGGACTGATCGGTGCAGCTTGCTTTGCTGTATCCTATCTTCTGTGGCTGCTGTGAGGAGGTGCAGACGATGAAAAAGAAATGCCTATCGATCCTCTGCCTGCTGCTCCTCTGTATGTCCGTGGTACTTCCGGCATATGCAGCAGAATCGTCCCCCCGGTTGGTTGACAACGCGGACTATTTGACAGACAGTGAAGAAACAGCACTTTTGAACAAGCTGGATGAGATCAGCACCCGGCAGGGACTGGACGTGGTGATCGTCACCATCTCGGCTCTGTACGGTGAGAACATCACGGCGTTTGCTGATGATTTTTACGATGAGAACGGTTATCATTCCGACGGTATCCTGCTGCTGATCTCCGACTATGACCGGGAATGGGCCATCTCCACCGCCGGATACGGCATCACCGCCTTTACCGACGCTGGGCAAGAATATTTGACGGGGCAGTTCTTGGATACCCTGTCTGAAGGGGAATACGCCGCGGCATTTGATACCTACGCCAACCTGTGCGACGAGTTTATCACGCAGGCCAAAGCAGGAACACCTTATGATGTGGGAACCCTCCCTAAGGGGCCGTTCCACACAGTAAGAAGTCTGCTGATCTCCCTTGGCATTGGCTTGATTGCCGCTTTGATCGTGACCGGCTCTATGAAAGGCAAGCTCAAAACCGTTCATGCCCAGGCCGCTGCCTCTCAGTATGTAAAGCCCGGCAGCATGAACATCACGGAGCACCGGGAGATGTTCCTGTACAGTCAGCTTCAACGGCATAAGCGGGAGACGAAAGAATCCGGCGGTTCTTCCACCCACACGTCCTCTTCCGGACGGACCCACGGCGGAAGCAGTGGCAAGTTCTGAGGATACGTGTTAAAATAACCCTTCATTGAGGTTACATTACCTTTAGTTTGACAAGAAAAACAGCAACGAAGCATCATTACGATACTTCGTTGCTGTTTTTCTTGTCCCGTACCAGCGTTACTCCGATGGTTCACAAATTGTACCTATGAGAAGTAACACTTTGCAACCGGACTTTTTATTTTACATCGTTGCAAAAAACAGCGAGTTGTGGGCAGACGTTGCCACAGCTCGCTGCTTTCTTACTGTTTTTTGAGCAGGCGAGGCTCCAGCCACCGCACCAGCAAATTGGCCAACCAGCCTGCCAGAAGACCCACCAGCGCACCGCCGATGACATCGGTGGGATAATGCACGCCCACATACAGCCGGGACAAGGCCATACAAACCGCAACGACCACACCGACCCATTTCAGCCACCGTTTACTCGGGGAGAAACACAGGGCAAAGGCACAGGCAAAGGCCGCCGTAGCGTGTCCCGACGGGAAAGAACTGTGCGCGCTCTCATTCACCAGATTGACCAGCCCCGGCACATCCAGCCAAGGACGGGGCCGAGCCAGTAGCGGCTTTAGGGTAACGTTGGTACACAGCAAACCGATCAGTAGCGCCAGCAACACAGCGATCCCGGCGCGGCGCGTCTTCCGAAAGCACAGCAGCAACACACCGGCCACGATAAACAGCACGCCGCCATTGCCCAGCGTGGTAAAAAAGAGCACCATGGCGTCCTGGATCGGACCACGCAAATGTTCCTGCATCCACAAAAGCACGCCGCCTTCCATGGCAGAAAGCCAGCTCCAAACGGCCGACATTTAGTCTGCCCCCCAGACGCAACTTTCGATGGTTCCGTTGGAAAACTCCAGATGGGTGGTTTTCACAATATGATCCTTGCCCATGCGCACCTGCTGCGAACCCACCATATTGGTAACCGTATCCTCCACCACGGCCTCGATCACAAAGCAGATATCCACCAGATTGGCTTCAGACGCCTCCATGGCGGCCGCGTCAAACAACTCCACCGTTCCGTTGGACAGCTTATTGTAACGGGAGGGCTCGGTCCAATAGTCAATGATATAGGCATTGACCAACTTGTCATTGGACATAAGCTGATCGCGCTTTCCGGAGGCCGTGTCCACATAGTCCGACAAGCGCTGCGCCAACTGCTCGGACTGGGCTGTCACCCGAACCGTATAGGTCAAACGGGTGGCCGGCACCGTTGCTTCCTCACGGCTTGCCAATTTTATGCCCACAACGACCACCGCGGCGATCACAAAGACTATTACAATCAGGTCAATGATGTTCAGCTTTCCGAACAGCTTGCCCTTTTCATCCATCACTTTCATTGTGCTCCTCCATTGCATTGAATGTTTTTTCATTGTATAATAGTTTCGTTCTTTTCACAAGTCCTTTTTCTCCGACGAGGTGTTTTGATATGAAAGTCATCCATCTGATCTCCGGCGGCGATACCGGCGGTGCAAAGACCCACGTCCACTCCCTGCTGCACGGGCTGGAAGGCCGGGTGGAGTTGACGTTGGTCTGCTTTATGGAAGGCATTTTTGCACAGGAAGCACGGGAGCTTGGTATCCCCACCGTTGTGCTACCCGGTTATAATATTCCCGCCATTCTGCGCCGATTGAAAAAAATGATCCGCGAAGGCGGCTATGACATCATTCACTGTCACGGCTCCCGGGGTAACCTGATGGGCAATCTGCTGCGCCGCTCCACCGGACTGCCTGTGATCACCACCGTCCACTCGGACTACCGGCTGGACTATATGGGGCGCTTCTTTTCCCGTTTGACTTACGGTACGATCAATACGCTGACCCTGCGAAAGCTGGACTACCGCATCGGCGTGTCCGACGCCATGGTGGATCTGCTCATCTCCCGCGGCTTTGACCCGGACAAGCTGTTTTCCATTTACAACGGTCTGGACTTCACTCCCCGTACCCCGGCCATGGAGCGCACCGAATTTTTCCGCAGCGTCGGTCTGAACGCCGACCAAAACAGCGTCGTGGTGGGTATTGCCGCGCGCTTAAATCCCGTCAAGGATATTTCCACCCTCATCAAAGCCTTTGCCAAGGCCCACGCCCAACAGCCTGCGCTGCGCCTTCTGATCGCCGGTGACGGCGCGCAGATGGAGGAACTCAAGCAGCTGGCCAGCCGCTTAGGGGTGGCCGATACCGTCTGCTTTGCCGGATGGCTGTCCGATGTGGACTCCTTTTATCACGCCATCGATGTCAACACGCTGACCTCGCTGTCCGAAACCTTCCCCTACTCCTTGACCGAGGGTGCCCGGGCCGCTCTGCCCACCATCGCCAGCCGGGTAGGCGGCGTACCCTATCTGATCGACCACGGCGTCACTGGTCTGCTCTTTGAGCCCGGTGATGTGGATACTCTGGCCCATCACCTGAGCACCCTGGCCGGAAATGCCGAACTGCGCCAGCGACTGGGGCAACGGCTGTATCGCAAGGCCCGGGAGGACTACTCCATCGAAACTACGCTTCATCGTCAAATCGAGATCTACACGACCGTTCTGCGCAAGCAGGCACGCACCTGCCCCACCCGGGACGGCGTGCTGGTTTGCGGTGCCTATGGTCGCGGCAATGCCGGCGATGATGCCATTTTGGAGGCCATTCTGACCGAGCTGCGCCAAATCGACCAAGATATGCCCATCTGGGTCATGTCCCGCAACCCCAAAAACACCCGTTTGGCCTACCGGGTCAACTCGCTTCACATTTTTTCCGTTCTGCGATGGCTGCACCGCATGGGACGCTCCCGCCTGTATATCAACGGCGGCGGCTCACTGATGCAGGATGTAACCTCGCGCCGCTCGCTCTGGTTTTACCTGTTTACCATCTGGTGCGCCAAGCGGCGCGGCAACAAGGTGCTGATGTACGGCTGCGGCATTGGCCCGGTCCAGTACCCCTCCAACCGAAAGCTGACCGCCCGTGTGCTGCAAAGCAGCGTGGATGCCATTACCCTGCGCGACACCCATTCCAAAGAAGAACTGGACAGCATGGGCGTCACTGCGCCCGAGGTTTTGCTCTCCGCCGACCCCACCGTCATCCTGCCTGCCTCGTCGCCGGAAATCGTGGACGGCTTGATGGAGCGCAACGGACTGGACCCCAACGGCCGCTATATCTGCTTTACCCTGCGCCCCTGGCCGGGGTATGAGGCCAAAGCCGCCGTATTTGGCGCGTTGGCCGACTACGCATGGGAAACCTACGGCCTGACCCCGGTTTTCCTGCCCATTGAGCCCCGTCTGGACGTACCGGCTGCCCGACTGGCCGCCGCCCACGCAGTCAAAGCCCCCTGCCATATTATTGAACACACCGGCCCTTCGCCCCATGTCATCGGCCTGTATTCCCGGATGCAGGTGGTGGTTTCCATGCGCCTGCACGCGCTGGTGTTTGCTGCCGGGCAGGGTGTTCCGCTGGTGGGCGTGGTTTACGACCAGAAGGTCAGTTCCTTCCTTTCCTATATCGGCCAGGATCTGTACTGCGATTTGCAGAAGGCATCGTCCAGCACACTGTGCAAGCTTTTGGACGATGCCTGCCAGCGCATCGGGGACACCGCCTTCCTGTCCGACGGCGTAAACCGCTTGCGCAGCGTAGAAAACATCAACAGCCAAACTGCCCAAAACTTGTTAGAAGGTGATCCTTTTTGAAGCAGATCGTCTGCCTCTCCCATACACCCTGGAGCTCCCGCCCCACCCGAACCCAGCAGCTCATGACCCGTCTGTCCGGAGCCAATATTCTGTTTTTTGAACCGCCCGGGCCCAAGCCGGAGCGCAAGGGACGCAAGGTGCGCCCCAACATCACCGTGTATCAGCTGCCCAACATGATCGATCTGCCCTTCCCCTTTCGACCGGTAACCCACTACAACCAACGCCGCATCGCCGCCTGCATCGAGGCCGCCATGGAGCATCATCGGTTTCGGAATCCCCTGCTGTGGTGCACCTCCCCGGAAAATGTCCATCAGCTGGATTATCTGGCCTATCGTGGGTTGGTCTACGACTGCCACCGCTACTGGTCGGATCTGCCCATCGACTGGGAGGGCGAGCTGGCCAACGCCGCTGACGTATGCTTTGCCGCCTCAGAGGGTTTGCTGGACCGCTTGGCTCCCTGCAACGAAAACCTCGCCCTGCTTCCCAACGGCGTCAACTTCCCCCTGTTCTGCCGGGAGGGCGCGGAAACGCCTGCTGAGCTGGCCGATCTGGAAGGCCGGCCGGTTGTGGGGTATGTGGGCTCGCTGCATGCCGATCTGGACGTGTCCCCCCTGCTGCAGTGCGCCGACGCGCACCCCGAGTGGACCATTCTTCTCATCGGGCCAGTTTTGCCGTCCCCCTATTTCAAACAGCTCAAAGCGCGGCGCAACATCCGTATTCTGGGCGAGCGTCCGCTGGTGGATCTGCCGGATTATCTCAACTGCTGCCGGGTATGCGTTCACCTTTTGCGCGACTACAACGAGGACAGCGATGTCATCCCTGCTCGTATCTATGAATATCTGACCGCCGGAAAGCCGGTGGTTTCCATGCTGTGGAAGCATCAAACGCAGGAGTTCCCCGATGTCATCCGCTCGGCCACCACCCCGGAACAGTTCCTGCTGCAATGCGAGGCAGCCATGCAGGAAAACCCCGTGGAACTGCTTCCCCGCCGCCGGGACTACGGCTGCGCCGCTGCATGGGATGTTCGGGCCGAGGAAGTGGTCCGTATTCTGGATGGCAACGGCCTTTACTAACCATTTAGTCTACGGAGTTGTCCTGTTTTCCCGGTTTCTTGTTTAAGCCTACGAAATTCGCCGGTTGTACTTGCAATCGGAGCGATTTTTCGTTAGGATGTAAGGGTAAAATTTTTTGTTTGCGCATAAGTTGTCATCCTCAAGACGACTTTAAAAAGGAGAATCGCAATGAAGAAAGTTGCCGTTATTATGGGTTCCGATTCCGATCTGGACACCATGCGTCCCTGCATGGCGCGTCTGGCCGATTTTGGCGTACCCTTCGAAGTGCATATCATCTCCGCCCATCGCACCCCCGCCGCCGCTGAGGAGTTTGCCTCCACCGCCGCCGAGCGGGGTTTTGGCGTTATTATTGCCGCCGCCGGTAAGGCCGCCCATCTGGGCGGTGTGCTGGCCGCCTACACCACGCTGCCCGTTATCGGCGTACCGATCAAAACGTCCATGATGGGCGGTCTGGACAGTCTGCTGTCCATGGTGCAGATGCCCAAGGGGATCCCCGTGGCCTGTGTGGCCGTGGACGGGTCCGACAACGCCGGTATTCTGGCTGTCCAGATGCTGGCACTCCACGATGCTGACCTGACTGCCAAACTGGCAGAGTTCAAGAAAAACATGGCCGAAGAAGTGGCCCGGAAAGACAAAAAAGTGCAGGAGGAATTTTAAAATGAAGAATCTTGTTTACAGCGGTAAGACCAAGGACGTATTCGCATTGGAAAACGGCAACTACCTGCTCAAGTTCAAGGACGATTGCACCGGCAAAGACGGCGTGTTCGATCCCGGTGAGAACTCGGTGGGTCTGACCATCGCCGGCGTGGGTGACGTCAACCTGCGAATGTCCATCTACTTCTTCGAGAAGATCAATGCCGCCGGCATCAAAACCCACTATGTCAATGCCGATCTGGCCAACACCACCATGGAAGTGCTGCCGGCCAAGGTCTTTGGCCAGGGTCTGGAAGTCATCTGCCGCCACAAGGCCGTGGGTTCCTTCTTCCGCCGCTACGGTGAGTACATCGCCGAGGGCGCCGATCTGCCCGCCTATGTGGAAACCACCTTCAAAAACGACGCCAAGGGCGATCCCCTGGTGACCAAGGATGCTCTGGTAGCTCTGGGCGTGATGACCGATGCGCAGTACGATGACCTGAAGGAAATGACCCAGAAGATCACCCAGATCGTGGCCGATGACCTGAAGGAAAAGGGCATGGTCCTGTACGACATCAAGTTCGAGTTCGGTTATGGCGCCGACGGCAAGGTCATGCTGATCGACGAGGTTGCCTCCGGCAATATGCGTGTTTACAAAGACGGCCAGTATATCGATCCGATGACCTTGAACGGTCTGTTCTTTGCCTAAGCACTTATTACAACGATTCAGGAGTAACTGTCATGGGCGGTTTTTTTGGCGCAGTTTCCAAGCACGACTGCGTACTTGATATTTTCTTTGGTACCGACTACCATTCTCACCTTGGCACCAAACGGGCCGGCATGGTCATTTATGACGAGAAGGACGGCTTTCAGCGGCAGATCCACAACATTGAAAACACGCCCTTCCGCACCAAGTTTGAAAAGGATCTGCAGGATTTCCACGGCACGGCCGGTATCGGCTGCATCAGCGACACCGATCCCCAGCCCCTTCTGGTGCGCTCGCATCTGGGACTGTACGCCATTACCACGGTGGGTATCATCCGCAACGCAGAAACGCTGGTGGAAAAATGCTTTTCCGACCATGGCCATCAGTTCATGGCCATGAGCTCAGGCAAGGTCAACGCTACCGAGCTGGTCGCCGCACTGATCAATCAGAAGGATGACCTGATCTCGGGCATTCTGCATGCGCAGGATGAGATCGAGGGCTCGGCCACCATTCTGATCCTGAACGCGGACGGCATTTACGCCGCCCGTGACAAGGTGGGCCGACTGCCTGTACTGATCGGCCAGAGCGAAGACGGCTGCTGCGTTTCCTTCGAGTCCTTTGCCTACCAGAAACTGGGCTATTCGGACGCTTACGAGCTGGGCCCGCGTGAGATCGCCAGGATCACCGCCGACGGCTTTGAGTCGGTGTCCCCTGCGGCCGAAGAAATGAAGATCTGCGGCTTTTTGTGGACCTATTACGGCTATCCCAACTCCAATTACGAGGGTGTCAACGTGGAAGTCATGCGCTACCGCAACGGCGCCATCATGGCCCGGGACGAGCGTGCCCAGGGCCGTCTGCCCGAAGTGGATTACGTGTGCGGCGTGCCCGATTCCGGCGTACCTCACGCCATCGGCTTTGCCAACCAGACCGGAAATCACTTTGCCCGTCCCTTCGTAAAATACACGCCCACCTGGCCCCGCTCCTTCACGCCAAGCGATCAGAAGGTGCGCAATCAGGTGGCCAAGATGAAGCAGATCCCCGTGCCCGAGCTGATCGAGGGCAAGCGCCTTCTCTTTGTGGACGATTCCATCGTGCGCGGCACCCAGTTGCAGGAGACCGTTGATTTCCTGTACGAATCGGGTGCGCAGGAAGTCCATATGCGCTCGGCCTGCCCCCCCATCATGTACGGGTGCAAGTTCCTCAATTTCTCCTCCAGCCGCTCCGACATGGAGCTTCTGGCCCGCCGCATCGTGCACGAGCTGGAAGGCGAGGAGGGTCACAAGCATCTGGACGAATACGCCGATGCCTCCACCGAGCGTGGCAAATGCCTGCTGGGTGCCATTTGCAAAAAGTTTGGCTTTGACTCGCTGGGCTATCAGTCACTGGACGGCCTGCTGGAAGCCATCGGTCTGGATAAAGACAAGATCTGTACTTACTGCTGGAACGGAAAGGAGTAACAAACTATGGAAAATTCTCATTCCGCGTCCTACGCCGCCGCCGGCGTAGACGTTACTGCCGGTTATGAATCGGTCAAGCGCATCAAGCCCATGGTGGAATCCACCTATATCCCCGGCGTGATGGGCACTCTGGGCGGCTTCGGCGGTATGTTTGCCCCCGATGTTACCGGCATGAAAAAGCCCGTGCTGGTCTCCGGCACCGACGGTGTCGGCACCAAGCTCAAGCTGGCTTTCCTGATGAACAAGCATGACACCGTGGGCATCGACTGCGTGGCCATGTGCGTCAACGATATCATCTGCGGCGGTGCTATGCCGATGTTCTTCCTGGACTACATCGCCTGCGGCAAGAACGACCCGGCTCGCATTGCCGACATCGTTTCGGGTATCACCGAGGGCTGCCGCCAGTCCGGCTGCGCTCTGGTGGGTGGTGAAACTGCCGAAATGCCCGGTTTCTACGGCGTGGACGAGTACGATCTGGCCGGTTTCTCGGTGGGTATTGTCGATGAAGAAAAGATCATCGACGGCTCCAAGCTGAGCGAGGGCGATGTTCTGATCGGTCTGGTCTCCTCCGGCGTCCATTCCAACGGCTTCTCTCTGGTGCGCAAGGTGTTCGGCGTAGATAACTGCGATCTGGAGGCCCCCATGGCCGGGCTGGGCGGCAAGAGCCTGGGCGAAACTCTGCTGACCCCCACTCGCATCTACGTCAAGGCCGTCAAAGCTCTGCTGGAGTGCGGCGTGGACATTCACGCCATCAGCCACATCACCGGCGGCGGTTTCTATGAAAACGTGCCCCGCATGATGACCGACGGTCTGACCGCACGCATCGAGCTGGACACCATCCCCAACCTGCCCATCTTCGATCTGATCCAGAAGACCGGCAACATCCCCACCCGTGATATGTATAACACCTTTAACATGGGCATTGGCATGGTCATCGCCGTTTCCAAGGACCAGATCGGCCAGGCCAAGGACGCTCTGGTTCGCGCCGGTGAGCGCGCCCACATCATTGGCCGGGTGGTCAAGGGCGAGGCCAGCGTAGAATTGGTGTAAGCGTCATGAAACGAATTGCTGTACTGGTTTCGGGCGGCGGCACCAATCTGCAGGCACTGATCGACGCACAAAGCCGCGGCGAGATCGTGGGCGGCGAAATTGCCGCCGTCATATCCTCGGCCGAGGGTGCGTTTGCTCTGGAGCGTGCCGCCAAGGCCGGTATTCCCGGCTTTGTGGTTCCCCGTAAGCAGTTTGACTCCAACCGAGCCATGACGCTGGCGCTGGTGGACAAACTGCGTGAGCTGAACATCGACCTGGTGGTTCTGGCCGGCTTCATGGTCATTCTCACCGAGGAAATGGTGCGTGCTTACCCCAACGCCATCATCAACGTCCACCCTGCTCTGATCCCCTCCTTCTGCGGCGCAGGCTATTACGGACTGCACGTGCATGAGAAGGCGCTGGAATACGGCGTGAAGCTGTCGGGCGCCACGGTACATTTTGTTTCCGAAGAATGTGACGGTGGCCCCATCATCCTGCAAAAGGCCGTGCCCGTGGAAGAGGGCGACACCCCCGAGATTCTTCAACGCCGCATCATGGAGCAATGTGAGTGGATCATCCTGCCCCAGGCCGTTTCGCTGTTCTGTCAAGACCGCCTGCAGGTACAAGGGCGCATCGTCCACATTACCGACCCCCGTTCTTGACATTTCACGGCACAATATGATATGATTTTCAAGGTAACTCCGCAAGTGCGGTTGTTCCCTCAGGTAAGCTGTATGACTGACGGAAGTGGGTGCACCACGTGGAGTACAGCTGGTATTCAGCCGACCGTCTGGGCGCACCATGGATTTGGTGTGCCCATTTTTATTATGTAAACTATAAATTGGAGGAATCACCATGCAGACCACCGATCTTTTTGAACTGCTGCGCGGCAATCCCTACCCCGGCCGTGGCATCCTGCTGGGCAAGACCCAGGACGGCACCAAGGCGGTCATCGCCTATTTCATCATGGGTCGCAGCGAAAACTCCCGTAACCGAATCTTTGAAGCCACTCCGGACGGCATTCGCACCAAGGCCTTTGACGACTCTAAGATGACCGATCCCTCGCTGATCATCTACCATCCGGTGCGTGTGGCCGGTGACGACACCGTGGTCACCAACGGCGACCAGACCGACACCGTGTGGCAGGGTCTGCTGGCCGGAACGTCCTTCTCCCAGTCCCTGTGCACCCGTGAGTTCGAGCCCGACGGCCCCAACTACACCCCCCGGATCTCCGGTCTGCTTCACAAGGATGGCAGCTACGACCTGTCCATTTTGAAAAGTGCCGACGGCGATCCCGAGTCCTGCCAGCGCTACTTCTTCTGCTATTCCAACCCCCGTCCCGGCGTGGGTCACTTTATCCACACCTATCAAGAAAACCGTGATCCCCTGCCCTCCTTCGAGGGTGAGCCTCGCAAGGTGGCAGTGACCGCCGCCACGGCTGCCGAACTGGCCGAGCGCATCTGGACCGATCTGAACGACGAGAACAAGGTTTCCCTGTTTGTGCGCTATGTGGATCTTACCACCGGCCGGACTGAAACCGTCATCAAGAACAAGCACGAGGGGGATTAAGCACGATTCTCGTGTTTCATCCATTCAGACAGGCCACTTGCTCGCCGCTTTCCGGCAACCGCAAGTGATGCCCAAAACCTCCGTGCGCGGAGGTTTATACTGAAAAACAACGCGCCAAACGGCGCATGGAGGTTATCTCAACATGAAAGAACTGGAACTGAAATACGGCTGTAACCCCAACCAGAAGCCGGCCCGCATCTTTATGACTGAGGGCGAGCTGCCCGTTACCGTGCTCAACGGTAAGCCCGGCTACATCAACTTCATGGACGCACTCAACTCCTGGCAGCTAGTCAAGGCGCTCAAGCAGGCCACCGGCCTTCCTGCCGCCGCCTCCTTCAAGCACGTTTCCCCCGCCGGTGCCGCTCTGGGCACGCCCTTGAGCGAGGTGGAAAAGCAGATCTATTTTGTGGAGGGCGAACTCTCCCCCATCGCCTGCGCCTACGCCAAGGCTCGCGGCGCCGACCGTCTGTGCTCCTATGGCGACTGGGCCGCGCTGAGCGATATCTGCGATGCCGACACCGCCAACCTGCTCAAGCCCGAGGTGTCCGACGGCGTCATCGCCCCCGGCTATACCGAGGAGGCGCTGGAGATCCTGCGCTCCAAGCGCAAGGGCGGCTACAATGTGGTGCAGATCGACCCCGATTATGTGCCCAAGCCCGACGAACAGCGTGACATTTTCGGCATCCGCTTCCAGCAGGGCTACAACGATTTCCCCATCGTGCCCGAACTGCTCAACAACATCGTGACCGACAATAAGGATCTGCCCGAAAATGCCAAGAACGATCTTCTGCTGGCGCTCATCACGCTGAAGTACACCCAGTCCAACTCGGTCTGCTACGTCAAGGACGGCACCACCATCGGCGTGGGCGCCGGTCAGCAAAGCCGCATCCACTGCACCCGTCTGGCCGGCAACAAGGCCGATATCTGGTGGCTGCGCCAGCATCCCAAGGTGCTGGGCCTGCAGTTTGTGGACGACATCCGGCGCGCCGACGGGGACAATGGCATCGACAACTACATGTCCGACGAGTATGAGGACATTCTGGCCGACGGCGTGTGGCAGAACACCTTCAAGGTCAAGCCCGAAGTGCTGACGCGCGAGGAAAAGAAGGAATGGGGTAAGCGTCTGACCGGCGTTTCGGTCGGCTCCGACGCCTTCTTCCCCTTTGGCGACAATGTGGAGCGCGCCCGCAAGTCCGGCGTGTGCTACATCGCCCAGCCCGGCGGCTCCATCCGGGATGACCACGTCATCATGACGGCCAACAA
>JAZSCJ010000047.1:0-4949 GCA_045602885.1 Oscillospiraceae bacterium | reverse complement strand
AGGGCTCGAACCTGCGAATGCGGGAGTCAAAGTCCCGTGCCTTACCACTTGGCTACACCCCAACGCAGGTTTGTCGCCTGCCGCGACAAAGCAGCAGACCATATGAAAGGGAAAATGGGGTGAGTAATGGGACTCGAACCCACGGTCTTCGGAACCACAATCCGACGCGTTAACCAACTACGCTATACCCACCATATTCGATTGCTGCGCTTGTTCCCAGTCGTGGAGAGAGGTTCTGGCACGCCTGAAGGGACTCGAACCCCTGGCCTACTGCTTAGAAGGCAGTTGCTCTATCCAACTGAGCTACAGGCGCGTATGGAGCGGGTGATGGGAATCGAACCCACGCGACCAGCTTGGAAGGCTGGGATTCTACCATTGAACTACACCCGCATGGGTGCTGAGCATCAGCCAAAATAGGATAGCACAACCATGCGGGATTGTCAATGATTTTTTTGCTTGTTTTTAGAAAACCACCCGTTAGCGCAGGACAGCATCGCAATAGGCGCAGCAATCCGCACCGCTGACCGTTTTGACCAGCGGGGGCAGGTAGAGCTGGGTTTGGGTGATGCAGTTGGGATTGTGGCACACCGGGCGGGTGCCGATCTCCACCGGTTTCTGGGGCAGATGGGGCTGGTTGGCCAGATCCATCAGCAGCGCCATACGGGCAAACATGCCGTAGCGTGCCTGGTCAAAGTAGACGGCCCGGGGGTCGTCGTCCACATCCACGTCGATCTCATCCACGCGGGGCAGGGGGTGCATGACCAGCAGTTCTTTTTTGCCGTGCTCCAGCTTGCGGCGGTTGAGTACATACACGCCCTTGTTGCGCTCGTATTCCTGGGGATCGGCAAAGCGCTCGCGCTGGATGCGGGTCATGTAGAGCACGTCCAGCTCGGGAATGACGTCCTCCATGCCGGTGACCTCCACATACCACATACCGTGCTCCTTCATAAAGGTGCGGATGTATTCGGGGATGGCAAGCTCATGGGGGGCGATCAGATAGAATTTAATGTTGTTAAATTTGGCCAGCGCCTTGATCAGCGAGTGCACCGTGCGGCCGTTTTTCAAATCGCCGCACAGACCGACTGACAGACCGTCCACGCTGCCGCGCAGGCGGGTGATGGTGGTCAGATCGGCCGTGGTCTGGGTGGGGTGCATGTGCTTGCCGTCGCCGGCGTTGATCACCGGGACGTTGGAGTACAGCGAAGCGGCCTTGGCCGCGCCCTCCCACGGGGTGCGCATGACAATGACATCGGCATAGGAGGATACCATCTTGATGGTATCCTTGAGACTTTCGCCCTTGGCCACCGAGGAGGAGTTGGGGTCGGAAAAGCCGAACACGGTGCCGCCCAGACGCAGCATGGCCGTCTGGAAGGAGAAGTTGGTACGGGTGGAGGGTTCGTAAAACAGATTGCAGGAGATCTTGCCCCGGCAGGCATCGGCAAAATCGGCCGGATGGTCGATGATCTCGCTGGCCTGTTTATACAGCGCGTCCCATTCCTGCCGTGTCATATCGCCAAAATCAATCAAATGCCGCATGGTTTCGCCTCCCAATAAATTCATCGTATTCTATCACAAATCCGCGCTGCGCTCAACCTATTTTTCTTGATTTGTCTGGCTCAATTCCTGCTCCCGCGCCGCCAGAATTTTGGGCAGACGAAGGAAAAACAGCGTTCCCGTGGTAGCGGCGGCCAAAAGGTCGGCCACCGGCTCGGCCAGAAAAACGGCAAAGACCCGGTCGGCAAACAAATGGGGCAGCAGGTAGATCAGAGGGATCAGCAGCACGCCCTTGCGCAGCAAGGCGAGGAACAGGGAAATCTTGGCCTGCCCCAGAGCCACGAAGGATTGCTGGCAGGCGTGCTGAATGCCCATGGCAAACAGACCGGCCCCGTAAATGCGCAGCGCCCAGATGCCGTATTCCACCAGCGCGGGGTCGTCGTTGAACAGCCGCACGAACAGTCCGGGGAACAGCTCCAGCACCAGCCAGATGGCGACGGAAATGGACACGGTGATGGTCAAAAGCATGGCGGACACCTGCCGCACGCGCTTGCTTTGCCCGGCCCCGTAGTTATAGCCGATGATGGGGCTGGCGCCCTGAGAAAAGCCGGTCAGAAGAGTGCCCATCAACAGCATCACGCTGGAGGCGATGGTCATGGAACCCACGGCAAGATCGCCGCCGTAGGCCTTGAGCGAGGAGTTGAAGGCCACGTTAAGAAGGCTTTCGGTGGCCTGCATGACAAAGGGCGAGATGCCGATGGCCAGTACGGGGGCCAGAATGCGCCAGCGAAGGCGCAGATGCCTGCCGCGTATGCGCAGTCTGGTTTTGGGGCCGGTCAAAAAGCGCAGCACCCAAAGAGCAGATACGGCTTGCGAAAGGACGGTGGCCAGCGCCGCGCCCCTGACCCCCATGCCGCAGGCGAAGATCAAAATGGGGTCCAGTACGATGTTGGTCACCGCACCAATAAGCACGGTGAGCATGGAAACGGTGGAAAAGCCCTGGGTGGAAATAAAATAGTTCAAACCCACCGAGATCATCACAAAGACGGTGCCCAGCAGGTAGATGCCCAGATAGTCGCTGCCATAGCCCGCCGTTTGTTCCGACGCACCGAAGAGCAGCAGCATGGGCTCGCGGATCAGCCAAAACCCGACGGTGACGGCCACGGCGATTACGAGTACAAGCAGCGTGCAGTTGCCCAGAATCTCCTCAGCCCGATCCCGGTCGCCCTCGCCCATGTGAATGGCGGCCCGGGAGCCGCCGCCCACACAGACCAGACCGGACAGAGCGGAAATCAGCATGATAACGGCGAAGGTGACACCCACGCCGGTCAGTGCCAGCGTGCCCTCGTCCGGGATGTGGCCGATGTACATTCGGTCCACGATGTTGTACAGGGCGTTGACCAGCTGGGCGGCCACAGCAGGCAGCGCCAGCCGGAGCAGCAGCCGGGGGATGGGATCGCGGCCCAGATCATTGGTGTATGCCATCAAGGGTTCTCGCTTTCCAGAAAATAGCTGGCTTCCATATCGGCGGTGGCCAGCGCGAAGGCCAGAGGGAACTGCTGCAGGGCTTGCCCCACCGTGCGGTTATCCTCGGTGCCGGAAAAACCCATGTGCCAGCGGATGGCCATGGCCTCCTCCCGGGACAGTTTCATAAAGCCGGAGATGATGTAAACGCTCTTTTCCCCGTGGCCGTAAGGCAGGTTGTCCTCAAAAAAGAAGGTAGGGACCTTTTCCCATTGGCCGGTGGCTTCGTTTTTCACATTGCGTGTACCGGCCCGATAGCAGCCCACCTTGCACAAATCGTGCAGAAGGGAAACGATGGCGATCGACTCGTCATCATAGTCCAGACCGTACAGCTCCTGCACCCGGGGACGGGCGAGGTAATCGGCCAGACAGTGATAGACGTTCACGCTGTGGTCGCACAGCCCGCCCGCATAGCTGCCGTGATATTTGGCCGAGGCGGGGGCGGTGAAAAAGTGGCTTTTGTTTTGCAGGTAATCCAGCAGGGCGGCGCTGCCTTCCCGATGGATGTGGGTTTGATAGATCTCAATAAACTCTTCCTTGGCGGACATGGCAACCAGTACCTCCGTAACGAATTTTCTCAATTTTAACACAGTTTGCGCCCCTTGACAATCGGGGGAAGACCACCTTGCGGGGCGGCAAATCGGACAGAGCAAGACGGAAGGGGGCTTTTTGTCCAGCCCTCCCTTGACATTGCTGCGGAAAAATGATAAAGTAGCGCAGTACAAAGGCATTGACGAGGATAAGTATCCCGGTCAGGCGTTTTTTAGAGACGGAGCGGTTGGTGCAAGCTCCGAGCGTCGCCCGGTGAGAAGGCCCCTCTGAGCCGCGGGGAAGAAATACCCTGCCGTCCCCCGACGTTACCGGGAACGAAGTGCGCGTCAGCCAGACGCGAATTCAGGTGGAACCACGGGTTATGCTATTAACTCGCCCTGAGCCGACAACATCGGCCCAGGGCGATTTTTGTCCATTTGGGCCAGAAAAAGGAGTTTGTAAGATGAAAAACACCGAAAAAACCATGGAAAAAATCGTTTCCCTGTGCAAAGGCCGCGGCTTTGTGTTCTCCGGCTCGGAGATCTACGGCGGTCTGGCCAATACCTGGGACTACGGCCCTCTGGGTGTGGAACTCAAGAACAACGTCAAAAAGGCATGGTGGAAGAAGTTCGTGCAGGAGAACCCCTACAACGTGGGTCTGGACGCTTCCATTCTGATGAATCCCCAGGTTTGGGTGGCTTCCGGCCACGTGGGCGGCTTCTCCGATCCTCTGATGGACTGCAAGGAGTGCAAGGAGCGCTTCCGCGCCGATAAGGTCATCGAGGACTGGTGCAAGGAGAACAACTTTGATCTGGGCAAGAGCGTGGATGCGCTGAGCCAGGCTGAAATGAAGCAGTTTGTGGAAGAGCACAACATTCTCTGCCCCACCTGCGGCAAGCATAACTGGACCGATATCCGTCAGTTCAACCTGATGTTCAAGACCTTCCAGGGTGTCACCGAGGATGCCAAGAACACCGTTTACCTGCGTCCCGAGACTGCCCAGGGCATTTTCGTCAACTTCCAGAATGTGCAGCGCACCACCCGTCGCAAGCTGCCTTTCGGCGTGTGCCAGGTGGGTAAGTCCTTCCGCAACGAGATCACCCCCGGCAACTTTACCTTCCGCACCCGCGAGTTTGAGCAGATGGAGCTGGAGTTCTTCTGCCAGCCCGGCACTGAGCTGGATTGGTTCAAGTACTGGAAGCAGTTCTGCCACCAGTGGCTGCTGGATCTGGGCATGAAGGACGAGAATCTGCGTCTGCGTGACCACGATCCCGAGGAGTTGAGCCACTACTCCAACGCCACCACCGACTTTGAGTTTGTCTTCCCCTTCGGCTGGGGCGAGCTGTGGGGCGTGGCTTCCCGTAAGTCGGAGGCCAAGCGGTCTTAGGAAGACAATTGAT
>JAZSCJ010000046.1:0-8932 GCA_045602885.1 Oscillospiraceae bacterium | reverse complement strand
GGCCTCGGTCTGCCACGCCACCAGCGTGGTGTTGTCATGGGTGCCGGGATAACAGACGCAGTTGGGCGTGTAAGTATGGGGCAGATAATTGCTGGGCTCCCGGGAGTCAAAGGCAAACTCCAGCACCTTCATGCCGGGCAGGCCGGAATCCTGCAGCAGCTGCCGCACTTCGGGCGTTAAGTAGCCCAGATCCTCGGCAATGAACTGCATTTCACGGAACCAGCCGGTCAAAGCCCCTACAAAATCCATGCCCGGGCCTTTGACCCAGCGGCCGTCCTTGGCCGTTTGAGCGCCGTAGGGCACCGCCCAATAGCTTTCAAAGCCACGGAAGTGGTCAATACGGATGACATCGTACAACTTTTCCGCACCGCCCACACGGCGGATCCACCAGCCGTATCCGTCCTGCTTCATGGCCGACCAGTCGTACAGAGGATTGCCCCACAGCTGGCCGTCCTCACTGAAATAGTCCGGGGGCACACCCGCCACCTCGGTGGGCAGGTTGCGCTCGTCCAACTGGAAGTTTTCCGGCTCGGCCCAGACATCGGCACTGTCCAGCGCCACATAGATGGGAATGTCACCGATCAGCCCGATGCCCTGCGCCTTGGCATAGCTGCGCAGCTGTTCCCACTGGCGGAAAAACAGAAACTGGATGTAGGTATACAGCTTGACTTCCTCGGCCAGCTGCGTGCGATACCGCTGCAATGCCTCCGGCTTGCGCAGGCGAATATCCTCATCCTCCCACTCGATCCAGCATTTCATATCGAAATGCGCCTTGACCGCCATGAACAGGGCGTAATCGGGCAGCCACTGCTTATTTTGCTCCACAAAGGCGTCTACCTGCTCCCGGTCACGCTCCCAGCCGCGGGCGGCGGCCAGACGCAGCACGCGCATCCGATTTTGATAAATGGTCGCGTAGTCCACCCGGCCGGGATCGCTGCCCCAATCCAGAGCGGTGATCTCCTCTTTTTTCAGCAGGCCGTCCTGACACAGCAGATCCAGATCCACAAAGTAAGGATTGCCGGCAAAGGTGGAAAAGCACTGATAGGGGGAGTCCCCATAGCTGGTATGGCCCACAGGCAGAAGCTGCCACCAGGACTGCTTGGCCCGAACCAGCGCATCCACAAATTCATAGGCCGCCTTGCCCAGCGTGCCGATGCCATAGGGCGAAGGCAGGGCGGAAATGGGCATCAAGATACCGCAGCTTCGTTTCATACGCGCACTCCTTTACCCCTTCACGGCGCCGGCCGCTACGCCCTTGATGATGTGCTTTTGGCAGATCAGATAGAACACGATGACCGGCACAACGCTCAGGAAAATGAGCGCCATGGTGGCACCCATGTCCACCGTGCCAAAGCTGCCCTTGAGGTACTGAATGTGGATGGGAATGGTGCGGTACTCGTTGATGTCCAGAACCAGACTGGGCAGCAGGTAATCGTTCCACACCCACATCAGCTCCAGCACGCCCACCGAGATCAGCGTGGGTCTGAGCATGGGCAGCACCACCCGGAAGAAGGTTCCCACCGGGCCGCAGCCGTCAATGGCGGCGGCCTCCTCGATCTCCATGGGGATGGACTTGACAAAGCCCACGAACATAAAGATGGCAAGGCCCGCGCCAAAGCCCAGATAGACCACCGGGATGGTGTAGGGGGTATTGAGGTACAGCGAGTCGGCCGTGCGGGCCAGGGTGTACATGACCATCTGGAAGGGCACTACCATGGAGAAAATGCACAGGAAGTAAACCACTTTGCAGAACCGGCCGCCCACCCGGGAAATAAACCAGGCGGCCATAGAGGTGCAAATCAAGATCAGCGCCGTGGAGATCACCGTAATGATCAGGCTGAACACGACCGATTTCAAAAAGGGATAATTACCAAAGGTCATGCCCTTGATGTAGTTATCCACCCCCATAAAGGTCTCAGCGTTGGGCGGGGCAAAGGTTTCCATGTTGATGGCGTTGTTGGACTTAAAGGAGTTCATCAGCACCAGCAAAATGGGCAGGATATATACCACACAGATCACAGCAAACACCGCCGTCAAGGCCGCGCGGCCGGGATGGCGTTTTTTGCGCAGGGTCTTTTGGGTCATTACTGCTGCACCTCCTTGGAACGGGTGGCCCGAAGCTGGATCAGCCCGATGGCCACCACCAGAATACAAAACAGAACCGCCTTTGCCTGCCCCACGCCGCGATTGACGCCGCCGGAGAAGGAATTGACGATGTTCAGCGCCAGCATTTCGGTGGTCTTGATGACCGTGCCGTCGGCCAACTGCTGGAAGGGCCGCCCTTCGGTCAGCGCCAGGTTCTGGTCAAAGAGCTTGAAGGAATTGGTCAGCGTCAAAAAGGTGCAGATGGTGATGGAGGGCATCATGTTGGGGATGGTCACCCGGAACAGCGTCTGCCAGCGGCCGGCGCCGTCGATACGGGCAGCCTCCAGCATATCCTCGCTCACCGCCTGGAACCCGGCGATATAAATGATCATCATGTAGCCCACCTGCTGCCAGCACATGAGGATGATCAAGCCCCAAAAGCCGTACCGGGTGTCCAACAGAATGGACGTACCATACCGATTCAGAATTCCGTCAAAAATCATGGACCAGATGTAGCCCAGCACGATGCCGCCGATCAGATTGGGCATGAAGAACACGGTGCGAAACAGATTGGTGCCCCGGATCTTCTGGGTCAGCGCATAGGCCACGGTAAAGGCCAGCAGATTGATCAGCACCAGACTGACCAGGGCAAACAGCGCCGTATACCAGAACGCGTGTACAAACGAGGGGTCTTTCAGCGCCAGAACATAGTTGCGCAGGCCGGTCCACTCCCAGTCCCGGGTAATCTGGAACTTGGTGAAGGACAAAAACAGTCCCTGCAGGAAGGGCCAGACAAAGCCGATGGCAAAGCAGGCCACGGTGGGCAGCAAAAACAGCCAGCCCATGCGTGCAATGGGTCTGCGGATGAGCTGGGAACTGACGGCGTCTTTGGGTGCGCCGCGTGTTTTCCTTTTCATGGGGATACCACACTCCTGTCTTGATGAATTGGTGTTTGAGAGCAAATCACCGTGCGCCGTGGTCCATTCTCAAGCATCAATGCGCGAAGAGGCAAGCTCGGGGCGGGCGATTTCGCCCGCCCCGATGGTTGTAGTTCAATTAACCTGCGTTGACCTTGTTGTAGGCCTGAGCCCAGCCTTCCACGAAGGCGGTCTCCACGTCGGCCCAGGCAGCGCTGTCGCCGGCGGTGTACTTGGTCATGGCGTCCACCACGGCGGCACGCCAGTTGTCCACGTCGGGGGTGTAGTTGAAGGCCCAGGTAACCACGTAGTTGCCCTTGGCAATATACTCATTGGCATCGGCAAAGAACACATTTTCCGGAGCCTTGGCAGCCTTGAAGGGGATGGGGCCAAACTGCTCGGCCATCATGGCGGTGCCCTCTTCGGAGGTGACGACCCACTTCATGAAGTCCAGCGTTGCCTTGATGTCGGCCTCGGAAGCGTTCTTGTTGACCGCCCAGCAGTTCTCGGTGCCGCAGCACAGACCGGCCTGCTCTTCGCCTTCCACACCAACGTAGATGGGGATCATGGCCAGATCGTCGGCATTCATGCCGCCCTCAACCAGACCGGCGTACTCCCAGGTGCCATTCTGATAGAAGACAGCCTTGCCCTCCACAAACTCGGCCTTGGACATATCGCCGGTGGCGGTGGTCAGATCAGCACCGGTGGTGGCGCTGTCGGTGATATACAGATCCCAGATGTTCTTGTACTGCTCCAGATAGGTGCCCTTGATGGTGGCGGGCTGACCGGTGACGCCGTCATCCCGGAACTCGTAGTACAGGGGCAGGTTGGCCAGGTGGCCGGAGAAGCGCCAGCTGGAGGAGCCGTCCAGACCGGCAGAAGAGAAGGCATCAAAGCCCAGCTCGGCGGAGCGAGCGTGGATGTCGTCGGCAACTGCCTTCAGGGTGGCGAAGTTGGTGATGTCATCCAGCGTGTAGCCTGCCTCAGCCAGCAGCGCGGTGTTGACGATGATGCCAAAGGCCTCGTAGCAGTAGCCGATGGACAGCACTTCGCCGTTTTCGCCAAACAGGTTGAAGTCATCGGTGGTCATCTCGGCGTAAACCTCGGTGCCGCGCAGATCCATGGCGTACGTGCCCCACTTCTGCAGCGCGGGCGCATTGCCCATCTGGAACAGAGTGGGAGCGCTCTTCTTGTCCATCTCGGCGGTCAGCTGGGTTTCATAGGTGCCGGAAGCAGCCGTAACGACCTTGACTTCCACGCCGGTCAACTCGGTGTAGGTCTTGGCCAACTCCTGCCAGGCAGCGTCGGCTTCGGGCTTGAAGTTGAGATAGTAGACCGAACCTTTGTCGTTGCCGCCACAGCCGGCCAGCATGCCGACACACAGCGCCAGGGAGAGAATCAGGGTAATTACCTTTTTCATGTTGCATCTCCTCATTTCATTCAATATATTTTTACATCCTCCCCGGATGCAAAAGACACGATTTCCGGGAACGTTTTCGCCCCCTCTTATTTAACATATATACTATATTTCGGGCAACTCGTCAACCGTTTTTTGTGCAATATGTTCGATTTCTGGACGTTTTTGCCTTTGGTGTATACAGGGTATTTTTTCCAATTGTCTTGTCCATCCCTCAAAGACAACGCGATGGTTTGATTTTTCGCCGATTTGGTCACCCATTTCGTCGGATTCCACAAATTCCCCAAGCAAAAGTTGGCTTTCTATCCCTTGCGAAGAAGGGGGTGGTTTGCTATAATATTACATTGGTTGGGCGCGCACACTTGTCTTTCGTGCGCGGACACACCGTAAAACCGGGCCCTTGTGCCCAAATAGGAGGAAACAAATTTGAAAAAGCTGCTTTCTTTGCTCCTGGCCTGCGTCATGGTCTTCGCTCTGGTCGCCTGTGGCGGCGACAATGGCGAGCAGAACAACTCCGGCGAAAAGGTCATCAAGATCGCCGTGTTTGAGCCCGCTTCCGGCGACTCCGCTTCGGGCGGCAAAAAGGAAGTTCTGGGCATGGAATATGCCAACTCCGTAACTCCCACCGTCACCGTGAACGGCGAAGAGTACAAGGTGGAACTGGTTGTCTCCGACAACGGCTCCTCCACCGACAAGGCACCCTCTGCCGCTGCTGATCTGGTTGACGCAGACGTCGCCCTGGTTCTGGGTTCCTACGGTTCCGGCGTTTCCATGGCCGGCGGCCCCAAGTTTGACGAGGCCGGCATCGCTGCCATCGGCGTGACCTGCACCAACCCCAACGTCACCGCCGGCAACGACTACTACTACCGCATTTGCTTCCTGGACAACTTCCAGGCTGACGTTCTGGCCAACTTCGCTCTGGACAAGTTCCAGGCTAAGACCGCCTACTGCCTGGGCGAGGCCGGCAACGAATATGACCAGGGCCTGATCGCCTTCTTTACTCAGGTCTTTGAGGCCAACGGCGGCAAGGTCATCTCCGACTCCTTCCAGAAGAACAACTCCGACTTCACCTCTTACCTGAACAAGGCCAAGAGCGAGGGCGCCGATGTTATCTTCACCCCCGTTTCCATCGCCTATGCCACCCAGATCGTCACTCAGGCCAACTCCCTGGGCATCACCGCTCCCATCCTGGGTTCCGACACTCTGGACGACAACATGGTTCTGGCCGCTGCCGCCAACACCAACGTCAAGCTGTATGTTTCCACCTTCTATCAGGAAGGCGGCTCCCCCGAGTTTGTCGCCGGCATCAAGAACTACATCAACAGCAATCCCGACGCCAAGGCTGCCAACGGCGGCGACGACGTCATCTCCGCTGTGACTGCCATGGGTTATGACGCTTACTACGTTGCTCTGGAAGCCATCAAGGCTGCCAACAGCGTGGACGGCGCTGACATCAAGGCTGCTCTGGGCGGCGTGACCTACTCTGGCGTGTCCGGCGACATCGCTTTCGAGCCCGTCAACGGCGACGCCATCCGCGACACCGCCTTCATCAAGACCAACACTGCCGAGGGCACCTGGGCTCTGGAAACTGTCCAGACCGGCTCTCCCAGCTAATTTAGAAAAAGAAACGAAACTACTGCCGTTTGGCGGGGGCACACGCCCCCGCCAAACAGCGCCTTTGCGAAGGCTTGGGCTGCCTCGAAAAAGGCCGTTTTTGGCCCGTTTCGAGACAGCCCAAATCCATAACACGGGAGGTTCCCTAATGGAATATATAATTTCCGTTTTGCTCTCCGGTATTTCGGTGGGCGGACAATATGCTCTGATCGCCATTGGCTACACCATGGTGTACGGCATTCTGCGTCTGATCAACTTTGCCCACGGTGACGTCTTCATGGTTGCCGGTCTGGTGGGCATTTATCTGTCCAGCAGTCTGCCGCTGTATGTGGCCCTGCCTCTGGTTTTGATCATCACGGTGCTGCTGGCCTACTTCATTGAGCGCGTGGCCTACCGCCCGCTGCGCCAGGCGCCCCGTATGTCGGCCATGATCTCGGCCATCGGTGTCAGCTACCTGTTGCAAAACGCCGCCACCTACATCACAGGTGGTCAGCCTATGACCTATCCCGTCATCCCCGGTCTGTCCAACACAATCACCATCGCCGGCACGCCCACCAAATGGGTCGTCATTCTGACCCCCTTCCTGGTGTTGATCCTGGTTCTGCTGCTGACTGTGCTGATCAACCGCACCAAGGTGGGTATGGCCATGCGTGCCGTGGCCAAGGATTTTGAAACGGCGCAGCTGATGGGCATTAAGATCAACAGCGTCATCTCGGCCACCTTTGTCATCGGCTCGCTGCTGGCCGCCATCGGCTCCATCCTGTACTTCACCAACTACTCCGCCGTGACCCCCACCATTGGCTCGCTGCCCGGTCTGAAGGCCTTCGTGGCGGCCGTCTTTGGCGGCATCGGCTCCATCCCCGGCGCGGTCATCGGCGCCTTTATCATCGGCATCTGCGAAACCATCATCAAGGGCCTGCCCTCGTCCTGGGACGTGTCGGTCTTCTCGGACGCCTTCACCTTCGCGCTGCTCATCATCATTCTGGTGTTCAAGCCCACCGGTCTGTTTGGCGAGAAAGCCACCGACAAGGTTTAAGGAGGTGCGCTTATGTCGAAATTGAAAACCAACAAAAACAACAGCGCATGGATCTCCCTGATTTGCGTTGTGGTCTTTCTGGCACTGATCATTCTGCTGGAAAACCTGGGCGGTATCCTCCCCTCGATCCCCAAGGTCTTGAAGCCCACCAGCCAGCTGTTTGTAGTGCTGAAAAAGACCGCCGTATACTCCCTGGCTGCCGTATCCATGAACCTGCTGACCGGCTTTACCGGTCTGTTCTCCCTGGGCCAGGCCGGCTTCATGCTGCTGGGCGCGTACACCTACGCCATTCTGACCGTGCCCATGGCCAGCAAGGATCAGGTGTACTACCTGTTTGGCGGCTCGGCCGTCCGCTTCTCGCTGCCCGACCTGTTTGGCGGCGCCGATAGCGTGCCCGGTCTGATCATCGGCGTTTTGCTGGCCATCATTCTGGCCGGCTGCGTGGCCGCTTTCTTCGCCTGGCTGATCGGCTTGCCCGTGCTGCGACTGAAGAGCGACTATCTGGCCATTGCCACCCTGGGCTTTGCCGAGATTTTGCGCGCCATCTTCCAGTGGCAGAAGCTGGGCCCCATCACCAACGGCGCCAACATGATCAAAAACTTCCCCACTTTCACCAGCTTTAACATCACCAATGCCGCCGGCAAGGTCGTGCTGCGTCTTTCGACCTTTGTCCCCTTCCTGATTGCCAGCGTCTGCATCATTATCATCGTCATGCTGATCAACTCCTCCTACGGCCGTGCCTTTAAAGCCATCCGTGAGGATGAGATCGCCGCCGAGGCCATGGGTATCAATCTGGCCCGCCACAAGCGTTTGTCCTTCTGCATTTCCTCCTTCTTCGCCGGTATCAGCGGTGCGCTGTTTGCCATGTATGTGGCCAACGCCCAGGCCATGGTCTTTACCACCACCATGACCTATGAGATCCTTCTGATCGTGGTCATCGGCGGCATCGGCTCGGTTTCCGGCTCCTGCATCGCCACCTTCCTGTATGTGGCCTGCTCCGAGTGGTGGCTGCGCTTTTTGGATGACAAGATCGTTCTGGACAGCGGTGCTAAGATCCCTCTGCTGGCCCCCGGCTTCCGCATGGTGGTCTTCTCGATCATTATCATGGTGGTGGTGCTCTTCTTCCGCAAGGGCATCATGGGTGACAAGGAATTGACCGACCTGTTCAAACGCCCCAAGAAAGGAGGCCGTGTACAATGAGCGAGATGACCAACGATATGGTATTGTCCATGGAGCATGTGACCATGCAGTTTGGCGGTGTTATCGCCGTCAATGACCTGTCCATGGAGGTCAAGCGCGGCAAGATCGTCGCTCTGATCGGCCCCAACGGCGCCGGCAAGACCACCGCTTTTAACACCATCACCGGTGTGTATGAGCCCACCAACGGCCGCATCAGTTACATGGGCCAGCCCATGGTGGAAAACTTCCCCCAGGGCAAGATGAAAAAGACCTACGCCGGCGCGCAAAACGGGATGTACACCAACGTGCTGCGCCCCACGCCCGATCAAATCACCCAGCTGGGCATCGCCCGTACTTTCCAGAACATCCGCCTGTTCTCGGCTTTGACCGTGTTTGAAAACGTGCTGATCGCCAAGCATATGCGCGCCAAGCAGAATTTCCTGTCGGCCACATTCCGTGCCAACGCCAAGGAAGAAAAGCGCATGCGCGAGGAGGCCATGGCCCTGCTGGAAGAGCAGAATCTGGCCCACCTGAAAGACGAAGTGGCCGGCAGCCTGCCCTACGGCCTGCAGCGCCGTCTGGAAATCGCCCGCGCACTGGCCACCGATCCCAAGCTGCTGCTGTTGGACGAACCGGCCGCCGGTATGAACCCCCAGGAGACCCAGGAGCTGACCGCATTCATCC
>JAZSCJ010000045.1:0-14162 GCA_045602885.1 Oscillospiraceae bacterium | reverse complement strand
CGAAGATCAGCTGCCCCTGCTGCTGCCCGAGGTGGAAAGCTACGAGCCCACCGACGATGGCGAGTCCATCTCCAAAATGACCGACTGGGTCAATACCACCTGCCCCCATTGCGGCGGCGCGGCCAAGCGTGAAACCGACACCATGCCCCAGTGGGCCGGTTCCAGCTGGTATTTCCTGCGCTATATGGATCCCCACAACAGCCAGGCGCTGGCCAGCAAGGAAGCTCTGGATTACTGGTCTCCCGTGGACTGGTACAACGGCGGCATGGAGCATACCACCCTGCACCTGCTGTACAGCCGCTTCTGGCATAAGTTCCTGTACGATCTGGGCGTGGTGCCCACCAAGGAGCCTTACGCCAAGCGCACCTCTCACGGCATGATCCTGGGTGAGGGCGGCGAAAAGATGTCCAAGAGCCGCGGCAACGTTATCAACCCCAACGATGTCATTGACGCTTACGGCGCGGACACCATGCGCACCTATATCATGTTCATCGGCGACTTTGAAAAGGCCGCCGCGTGGAGCGAAAACGGCGTCAAGGGCTGCAAGCGCTTTTTGGACCGCGTGTGGAATCTGGCCGAGGGTCTGATCGGGGAGGTTGCCTACTCTGCCGCCAATGAGGCCGCCATCCACAAGGCCATCAAGAAGGTGTCCTCCGACATTGAGGCCATGAAGTTCAACACGGCCATTGCCACGCTGATGGCGCTGGTCAACGACTTCTACGCCAACGGCTGTTCCAAGGGCGACTACAAGGCGCTGCTGCTCATGCTGTCCCCCTTCGCTCCCCACATGGTGGAAGAGCTGTGGGAGAGCCTGGGCTACGGCGGCGGTCAAGCCTGCCAGCAGACCTGGCCCGCGTACGATGAGAGCAAGACCATCGACGCGCAGGTGCAGATGGCCGTGCAGGTGGGCGGCAAGCTGCGCAGCACGGTTACCGTGGCGCTGGACAGTGATCAGGACACCGTGGTCGCCGAAGCGCTCAAGGACCCCAAGGTGCAAAAGTTCACCGACGGTATGGAGATCATGAAGGTCATCCTTGTTCCCAACAAGCTGGTCAATTTGATCGTAAAGCCCAAGAAGTAAGAATAAAACGCTCCCCCTCGGGACACACTATCCCGAGGGGGAGGAAAATAAAAAATATTCCAGTTTTGTCTTGACAAATTCTGCGTATCTGTTATAATAATCAAGCGCTTTGCAAATAGCGGGTTTGTGTAAGGGTAGCACAGCAGACTCTGACTCTGTATGTGAGGGTTCGAATCCTTCACCCGCTGCCAAAAACACCGTGTCATACGACACGGTGTTTTTTCTTTTGTTTACACATACGGAGAGGGGGATTCGAACGAAATCTCCCCATCAAGAAACCTGGTAAAATCACTGTGCTTTCGATCTTCCACAAGTATATGCTATGAATGAAGTAATAGGTACTGGTAAATATACCATGCAAACAACATCAAGCACCTTAAATGAGCTGATGAAAAAACCTATTACCAGACCGACGGTCCCAATACATAATGTTATTACACGAACATTTGACAGGGTCATATTTTGAATACGACTCCTTGTGATCCTTCTAATAATGAGCGTTACAATAAGTGAGACAATCAGCGCCCATAATATGCCTGAAAATATTTCAAGCAATTTTACAAAAGAATTAGCGCCGGATACAAAGAGAGTGACAACAGGAGTAAAATCCGCACCATCAATATTAAGTTCCCCGTCTGTCCCCATAAAAAAATCGCCCGACGTCAATATTCCATGAATCATGATCAAAACAAAAATACTTGCTGCGATCAATCCAAACATATAAAACACGGTTGCTTTGTCAAGTTTTTTCATAACTATTTTCCCTTCTCAGGATTCTTTAAACTTCAAAGAGGTGCCGCCAAGGGCGGCGGAGAGGGTACCCTCTCAGTCGGCTACGCCGCCAGCTCTCCCAAAGGGAGAGCCAAGAACAGGAGCACACGCCTTACATATACTTATGAATCCGATCGCAGGGGGAAACAAAGCAGTCAAAGCGCACGGCTTTGCCCTCCACGCTGTGGTCGGGCTTGATGCCGGCCAGCCACGGCCCTTTGGGCGGGCGCTTGACGATGAGCTTTTTGGGCTTGGTCTGCATGGCGGTGAGAAGTAACTGCTTTTCATCGGCGCAGGGGATCTCCAGCTTTTGGATCATTTGCAGCTTTTTCTTGACCAGAGCGCTTTTTTGCCGCTGGGGAAACATGGGGTCCAGCAGTACCACATCGGGGCTGGTATCCACTTGCTGCATGGCCTGCATGCTGTCGGCGCAGATCAGATGCATCCGACTGACGATCTCACACAGCCCGGGCAGCTGTGCCGCCCGGTCCAGCGTATCACGCAGCAGCTCGTAAATCACGGGATTCCATTCGTACAACGTCACGTGAAAGCCGGCGGCGGCCAGCAAAAGGGAGTCCTCGCCCAGTCCGGCTGTGGCGTCGATGGCCGTTAAGGTGTGGTCGGTGTCCTTGATCCGGGCGGCACGCACCAGCAGTTCTTTGGACAGGTTGGCGGGCTTGAGCCGGGGGAGCATGTGGGTGAAGTCGCCGCGCAGCACCTGGGTATCACAGCACAGCGACAGGCCGGTCTGATCCAGTTTCAAGGTTAAACCGTCGGCGGTCGGCGCCTGCACCGTATGAAATTTTTCCGCAAGCCGCCGGACGGTTTCGGCCGGGACATCCGGCGCGGCGATGAGCAAGGATACAGACTGCTCCATGGTAAAACTCCTTAGTGTGTTTTCCTGTATTATAAGGGCAAAGAGACTTGCATTGCAAGCCTCTTTGGTTTGACATAGGCCGGGCGTGCGCACTATAATGGTCTTAAAATGAATTGAGATCGAGGAAGCCGACTATGCCGAATATCATGGAAATTACCGATCTTTCCCTGCCGGGACTGGATGTATTCGCCCGGCTGACCGAGGCGCAGCTGCGCAACCGGCTGGAGCCGGAAAAGGGCATCTTCATCGCCGAAAGCCCCAAGGTCATTGCCCGGGCGCTGGACGCGGGATATGTACCGCTTTCCCTGCTCATGGAGCGCAAGCACATTGACGGGGACGCGCAGGCCATTCTCGCCCGTTGCGGCGACATTCCGGTCTATACCGCCGAGCGGGCAGTGCTGGCCGAGCTGACCGGGTACGAGCTGACCCGGGGCGTGCTGTGCGCCATGCGCCGCCCCTGCCTGCCCGAGGTGGAGCGGCTTTGCGCCGGGGCACGCCGGGTGGCCGTGCTGGAGGGCATCGTGGACACCACCAACATCGGGGCGATTTTCCGCTGTGCCGCGGCGCTGGGCATGGATGCGGTGCTGCTTACGCCCACCTGCTGCGATCCCCTCAACCGCCGCGCGGTGCGTGTGAGCATGGGCACGGTGTTTCAAGTGCCGTGGACACGCATCGGAACGCAGCCGGATCATTGGCCGCAGCAGGGGGTTGAGCAATTGCACCGGCTGGGCTTTCAAACGGTGGCCATGGCCTTGACCGACCGCTCGGTTTCCATTGACGACCCGGTTTTGATGCAGCAAGACAAGCTGGCCATCGTGCTGGGCACCGAGGGGGATGGTCTGGCCGAAAATACTCTGGCCGCCTGCGACTACACGGCGCGCATCCCCATGACCCATTCGGTGGATTCCCTCAATGTGGCGGCGGCCAGCGCGGTGGCTTTCTGGCAGCTGCGCGCGCGATAAGCCGCCGGGTGCGTTACGCTGAAAAGAATTAGACGGGCCGCTGTGTTGCACAGCGGCCCGTCCTGGTTTGCCCGGGGTTTAGCGGCTCTGGTTCTGGTTGTTCTGGTTCTGAGCCTTGTTGCCGTTCTTGTTCTGGCTGTTCTGGTTATTCTGATTCTGGCTGTTCTGGTTCTGGCTGTTCTGATTGTTCTGCTGGTTCTTGTTCTGGTAATCCATTGAAGCTCACCTCACTTCCGGGGTTAGTATGCCGCGTGTTGGGGGCAATATACCGGAAAAACATTCTTTTTTGAAAAAAAGATACCAAAAGTTGCAACCGTGTGTTAGAATAGCCCTAACCAAAAGGAAAGGAGCGGTACCAATGAGATGCCCTTATTGTACCCATCCCGAAAGTAAAGTTGTGGACTCCCGTCCGTCGGACGAGGGTCTGAGCATTCGCCGCCGCCGTGAGTGCTTGGAATGTCATAAACGCTTTACCACCTATGAAACCATTGAAAGTCTGCCTTTGGTGGTCATTAAAAAGGACGGCGTGCGCCAGAGCTTTGACCGCAGCAAGATTTTGGCCAGTATGCTCAAGGCCTGTGAAAAGCGTTCTGTGCCGGTTGCCACGCTGGAAAAGGCGGCCACCGAGATCGAGCAGACGCTGCAAAACGAGATGGATCGTGAAATTCCGTCCAGCCGTGTAGGTGAATTGGTCATGGAAAAGCTCAAGGGCGTGGACGAGGTCGCCTATGTCCGTTTTGCTTCGGTATACCGCCAGTTCAAGGACATCAATACCTTTATGGCCGAACTGACACGCCTGCTGGAAGAAAAGTAAGCAAATACAGCCATTGGCCCGGGGGAATACCCGGGCCTTTTTCTTGCACTTTTTGCGTTGGTGTGGTATGATATCTCGGTATAGTTATGTATACCACGGAAAGGAATGTTTACTTCCATGGAAGAGAATAAAAAAGTAATGCTCTCCGGCATCCAGCCCAGCGGCGAGCTGCATCTGGGCAACTATTTGGGCGCCATCCGCAACTGGGGTGCCCGGGCGGAGGAGTTTGATTGCTACTACTTTATGGCCGACATGCACACCATTACGGTGCGCCAGACTCCGGCCGATCTGCGCCGGCGCACGCTGACCCAGTTGGCGCAGTACATTGCCTGTGGCCTGGACCCGGAAAAAAACACGCTGTTCGTCCAGTCCCATGTGCATCAGCACGCCGAGCTGGGCTGGGTGCTGCAGTGCTACACCATGTTTGGCGAGCTGTCCCGTATGACCCAGTTCAAGGACAAGTCGGCCAAGAATGCCGACAACATCAATGCCGGCTTGTTTGCCTATCCCAGTCTGATGGCGGCTGACATTCTGCTCTATCAGCCCGATTTTATCCCCGTGGGCGAGGATCAGAAGCAGCATTGCGAGCTGACCCGCGACGTGGCCCAGCGCTTCAACCACGTTTACGGTGACGTGTTCAAGATCCCCGAGCCGTACATTCCCAAGATGGGTGCCCGCGTGATGAGCCTGAACGCACCCGACAGCAAGATGAGCAAGTCCATCCCCGAGGGCTGCATTTTTATGATGGAAAAGCCCGAGGACATTATGCGCAAGTTTAAGCGCGCCATCACCGACAGCGACACCGAACACTGCGTGCGCTACGCTCCGGCGGAA
Source organism: Oscillospiraceae bacterium (assembly GCA_045602885.1). Lineage (GTDB taxonomy): Bacteria > Bacillota > Clostridia > Oscillospirales > Oscillospiraceae > JAJPXI01. The sequence goes on along the minus strand of JAZSCJ010000045.1, from coordinate 8,823 downwards.
AAGCCCGGCGTGGCCAACTTGATGTCCATTTACGCAGCCTGCACCGGAAAAACCTTTGAGGAGATTGAACGCGAGTTTGCCGGTCAGGGTTACGGTGCCTTTAAGCCCAAGGTGGGCGAAGCGGTGGTGGAGACCCTGCGGCCCATCCGGGAGGAAACCGAGCGTCTGCTGGCTGACAAGGCCTATCTGGAGTCGGTCTACCGCAAGGGCGCGGAAAAGGCATCCTATGTGGCGGAAAAGACGCTGCGTAAGGTTTACAAGAAGGTGGGCTTTTTGGCCCGTTAAAGGAGCAGGCGATACCAATGAAACTGGAACTTCAAACGGTCGGTCTGGTCATTGCCGCCCTTGTGAGCGCCGGATTGATCGCATTTATTGCCACGCCGGTGGTGCGCGCGCTGGCCCACAAGGTGGGCGCGGTGGATGTGCCAAAGGATGCCCGGCGTATGCACACCCATCCCATTCCCCGTATGGGCGGTCTGGCCATCTTTTTGGGATTTTTGCTGGCGGTACTGGTGTTTGCGCCCCTGACGACCCAACTGCGCGGTATGCTGCTGGGTGCGGTCATTATTGTGATTCTGGGTATTTTTGATGACATTTATGCGCTGCCTGCGCTGCCGAAATTCGGGGTACAGATCGTTGCCGCCGTCATTGCCGCAGGGGCAGGGAACATGATTGAAATTTTGTCCAACCCCAACATCCTTTCCAGCAATCCCTACTGGGAGTTGGGCTGGCTTGCATGGCCGGTGACGGTTATCTGGATCGTGGCGGTCACCAATGCCGTCAATCTGATCGACGGCCTGGACGGTCTGGCCTGCGGCGTGTCCACCATCAGCTCGCTGTCCATGCTGGTGATCACCCTGGTTCTGTGCGAGGGTAACGTGGCCATCATCCTGGCGGCTTTGGCCGGCGGCTGCATTGGCTTTTTGCCCTACAATTTGAACCCGGCCAAGATTTTTATGGGCGATACCGGCTCGACTTTTCTGGGCTTTGTGCTGGGTGTGGTATCCATTCAGGGCATGTTCAAGATGTACAGTGTGATTTCCTTTGTGGTGCCCTTTTTGATGCTGGGCCTGCCTATTTTTGATACCGCCTTTGCCTTTATCCGCCGTATCGCCAAGGGGCAAAGCCCCATGAAGCCCGACCGCAGCCATGTGCATCACCGGCTGATTGATATGGGATTCTCTCAGAAGCAGGCTGTGGCCGTGCTGTATATCGTCAGCGCCATTCTGGGCCTGTCCGCCGTGGTGCTGACCACCAGCGGACCCATCAAGGCCATGCTGTTGCTGCTGGCGCTGTGTGTGGCCGGTGGCGTGGCGGCACGTGTTTTTGTAAGTGGCAATGAAAAAGTACCGGAGCAGCCGGAACAGGAGGACGACCGGGATGAGTGATAAAAAAATCATGACCATCTTCGGTACACGGCCGGAGGCCATTAAAATGGCACCGCTGGTCAAGGAGCTGGAGGCGCGCAACGGGCTGGAGAGCATTTGCTGCGTCACCGCCCAGCACCGTGAGATGCTGGATTCCGTGCTGGAGATTTTTGATGTCACACCCCAGTACGATCTGAATATTATGCAGCCGCGGCAGACGCTGTCCACCATCACCAGCAAGTGCCTGCTGGGCATGGAGGAGGTACTGGCGCAGGCCAAACCCGATCTGATTTTGGTCCATGGCGATACCTCCACCACCTTTGCCGGGGCGTTGGCGGCCTTCTATCACCAGATCCCCGTGGGTCATGTGGAGGCCGGACTGCGTACCGGCGATAAATACTCCCCCTTCCCGGAGGAGGTCAACCGTACCATGGTGGGTCACATTGCCGATTTGCATTTCTGCCCCACCCAGGCCAACCGGGAGAATCTGCATCGGGAAGGTGTGGATCAGGGCGTTTATCTGACCGGAAATACCGTCATCGATGCCCTCAAGACCACTGTGAAGCCGGAGTATCAGTTCCAGACCGAACTGCTCAATGGCCTGGATTACGAAAACAAAAAGATCATTCTGGTCACCTGTCACCGCCGGGAAAACTACGGTCAGCCCATGGCACAGATCATGACGGCGCTGCGGCAGGTGGCGGACGCCTTCAAGGAAGTGGAGCTGGTTTACCCGGTTCACCTGTCGCCCGTGGTGCGCGAGGCGGCGCAGAAGTACCTGTCCGATCATGAGCACATCCATCTGATCGAGCCACTGGATGTGCAGGAGATGCACAATCTGATGGCCCGGTGCTATCTGGTCATGACCGACTCGGGCGGATTGCAGGAAGAAGCGCCTGCATTGGGCAAGCCGGTGCTTGTCCTGCGCCGGGAAACCGAACGCCCTGAAGCGGTGGCTGCCGGAACGGTTCGACTGGCCGGAACTGAGACCGAGCGCATTGTTGAGTTGGCGTCCCAGCTTATCGAGTGTCCCGGTGCGTATGCCGACATGGCCCACGCTGTCAACCCGTATGGCGACGGGCAGGCCTGCCGCCGCATCGTGGCTGCCATCGAGCACTATTTCTCCCTGCGCAGCCAGCGCCCGGAGGAGTTCAAACCCTAATGGGAAAGGAGGGCAATGCCGTGGAACGAAACAGACGCGCCTTGTTTGCGGTGCTGATCGCCACCATCATCGTGTTGGCGGTGTTTTCCAGCTTTGCCATCCATCTGCTCAATCGCAACGATTACGAGATTCGACTGCCTAACCTGTCGGAAGGCGACGGCCTCGATCAGCCGGGCGATCCGTCGGGGGGCGACGGTGAGCTGATTCGGGTCGAGGTCACGCCGGAAACAGTGCAAAGCGTCATTGCCACACTGGCCCGGCCGCAATCCTACTACCGGGAGATCCGCATCGAGCTGTGGGGTGGTGGGGAAAGTGCCATTACCACCGCGCAGGTCTGGGTGGATGACGGCTGGGTTCGTTCCGATGTGACGGCGCCCGGCGGCATGGTGCAGCACAATCTGGTGGGCGAGCAAACACGCTGGCTGTGGTACAACTGGGATCGCACGGCGGTTTCCATTCCTGCCGACCGGACGGTTTCCGACCTGGTGCAGCGCATTCCTACCTATGAAGATGTGCTGCAGCTGCCCCGAGAGGAAATTACCGACACCGGATATGAAAACTACGGCGGCATGGACTGCGTGTTTGTGGAAGTGGCGCAAACCGAGCTGGACAGCTGCGAGCGGTACTGGATCTCGGTGGCCAACGGTCTGCTGGTGGCGGCCGAGCGCATCAAGGCCGATCAGCCGGTTTACCGCATGAGTACGGTGTCCATCGAAACCCCTGCGCCGCTGAACAGCAGCTTTGCCCTGCCCGACGGCACCGTGTTGCACACAATGGATCAAGGGGAAGATTGATCCGGTGATGTATCATCTTCCGTCCCAAACAGACCAAAGACCAGCAAAAGCCCCAGCGTGATGACCAGTTCCAGATTGTCGTCACTCTCCAAAAATAAAAAGAGCAGGATGAGCACCAGCAAGATGTCTCCACGGTCCAGCTCATTTCCCTGCATTGCATGGAGCAGCCCACCCAACCGGCCGATGATACCCTTGAGCGGACTTGTGTCCCCGGGCGGCAAGGGTGGGCGCTGTGCTTCCCGGCGGGAGGACTCCTGCGGCGGTGGGATGGGTTCGTAGTGTGCATCGCTGGGAATGTAGCGGTTATACATGTTTTGTGTCCTCCCTTCGGAAGACGTCCAAAGCCACCCGGATGACCCGGGAAAGCCGGGCGATTTGAACGGCTTGATCTACCTTGGCATACCGTATTTCCCGAAGGAAGGGGCGCAGGGCATTGAGCAGGGCGGTTTTTCGGTCGTCGGTGCGGTTGTACTCGGAGAGCAACCGCATGCCCATCTGCAGCAAGCGCGGGTCCAGATCGTGCAGCATGGAGAACGGGGAGGTGGTCTCCTCCACCGGGGCAGCGTTGTCTTGCTCCGAGGGGAGAACGGTGTCCTGCTCCGTTGGGGTTGGGCCGGTGCCACCCAGCGATTGAGCAAGGGACATGATCTGGCCCATGGCCTGCGGATCGCCCAGGATCGACTGCAATTTGTCCTCAAACTCACTCAAACGCCTGCACCCCCCCTTTTATGAGATCAGTTTACTTTTTTGTTGAGCTGTTCGACCAGCTTGGCGTTTTCGGGATCCTGCATCAGCCCCTCCACCAGTTTCATCAGTTGAGCGGGCTCGCCCTGCATGGCTGACTGGGCGGCGTTTTTTAAGCTGCTGCCGCTGTTTTGGTTGAGCCGCTGGATCAGTTGCTGCGCCTCCCCAGAGTTGAGCAACGATTGGACAGCCTGCTTGTTTTGAAGCAGCTGTCGGGCCTGAGAGGAAGCGAACATATCGCTGAAATTCGGGCTGTTTTGTTGCATGGCGGTTCCTCCCCATAAGTTGGATTCAATCCATTCTATGACCGAATTGCAAGAAGGTGACTATGATTAAACTGCTGATCCTTTCCGACTCCCACGGTGATACCGGCACCATGCTGGACGTGGTGGAGCGGGAAAAGCCCGATGAGATCATCCATCTGGGCGACTGCTTTTCTGATGCGGAAAGCCTGTCCTACGCCTATCCGGATGTGCCTGTATGCATGGTGCCCGGCAATTGTGATTTTTCCCTGCGAGCGCCGGACAAGCTGACGCTGGAGCGGATGGGGCACACGATTTTGCTTGCCCACGGCCACCAGTGGCGGGTCAAGTCGGGGCCGGCCCTTGCCCTGGAAGCCGGATGGGAAGCCGCAGCCGATTGCGTGCTCTACGGGCACACCCATGTGGCCGAATGTTGGCAGGAGCAGGGTATGTGGGTCATCAACCCCGGTAGTGTCGGCGGTCGCCATGCCCCGGCAACCTATGGACTACTCTTTTTAACCGAAGACGGCATGGAAGGCAGAATCATGCCGGTATGATAAAATGAAACAGGGACTGCCGCAGTGTGCTGCGGCAGTCCCTGTTTTTCGTTATGGTTGTTTGAGCAGCTCGGCAAGGATTTGGTTGACCAATTGCGGCGGGGCCTGTCCCTTCAGCTGGCGCATGGTTTGTCCCACCAGAAAGCCAAAGGCCTTTTCTTTGCCTGCGGTGTAGTCGGCCACCGATTTTGGGTGATCGGAGAGCACTTGCGCCACAACGCTTCTCACCAGTGCTGCATCGGAGACTTGTTCCAGACCGTGTTGGGCCACATAGGCGTCCACGTTGTCGTTTGTGGCAAACACCGCGTCAAAGACGCTCACGGCGGTGTTACGGTTGAGCCGACCCTGCTTGACCAGCGTGATCAGCCGCACCAGTGTGGCAGGGGCAAGGGGCATATCGCTTGCCTGTAGCCCGTCGGCAGACAGCCGGCGCAGACATTCGCCCAAAATCCAGTTGGACACCTGTTTTGGCTCGGCGCCCAAGGCGACACAGGCTTCAAAAAAAGCGGCCAGGGTGCGCTCGCCGGTCAGCATGGCGGCATCGTACTCCGGCAGATTCCAGTCGGCCTGATAGCGTTTGCGTTTTTCGTGGGCCAGTTCGGGCTGCGCGTCGCGCAGACGAGCCAGGTACGCATCGTCCAGACAGAGGGGCGGCAGGTCGGGATCGGGGAAGTAACGGTAATCCCGGGCGTCCTCCTTAGAACGCATAGCAAGAGAGCAGTTGCCTGTCTCGTCCCAGCGGCGGGTCTCCTGTACCACGGTGCCGCCCGCTTCGATGCATTGGATCTGGCGGTTTGACTCATAGGCGATGGCCTTGGCAATGGCCTTGAAGGAGCCGAGATTTTTCATCTCGGTGCGTGTACCCAGCGCCGTGCTGCCCAACGGGCGCACCGAAAGGTTGACATCGCAGCGCAAACTGCCCTGCTCTATTTTGCCGTCGGACACGCCCAGATATTGCAGCGTCAGCCGCAGCTGTTCCAGATAGGCGATGACCTGCTCGGCGGTGCGAAAGTCCGGCTCGGTGACGATTTCAATGAGCGGTATGCCGCAGCGGTTGTAGTCCACCCGGGTCACATCGCCCTCGTGGATCAGCTTGCCGGCGTCTTCCTCCATGTGGATCTCACGGATGCGGATGGTTTTCTCGCCCAGATTGACCCGGCCATCCCGGCACAGGGGGGCGTAAAGCTGGCTGATCTGATAGGCTTTGGGCAGATCGGGGTAGAAGTAATTTTTACGATCAAACCGGGTGTGCTGGGTAATAGAGCAACCAAGGGCCAGACCGGCCTTGACGGCGTACTCTACCACTTTTTCGTTCCAAACGGGCAGCGTGCCCGGCATACCCATACACACCGGGCAGCATTGGGTGTTGGGCGCGCCGCCAAACTGCGTTGTGCAGGCGCAGAAGATCTTGCTTTGGGTGGCCAGCTCCACATGGGTTTCCAGACCGATGACGGTTTCCCAGTTCACAAGCGGCACCTCCTTTGGTGAAAGTCGGTGGCCAACTGGAATGCGTGAGCGGCGTTGAGTGCCATGCCCTCTCCGAAGCGAGGGGCGATCAACTGCGCACCGATGGGCAGACCGCTTGGGTCAAAACCGCAGGGCATGGACAGGGCCGGCAGACCGGCCAGGTTGACCGGAAGGGTATACAGGTCGCTGAGATACATACTTAATGGATCGGCCGCATGGGCGCCCAGCAGGGGGGCGGTGGAGGGGGTCACCGGAGTGAGCAGCAGGTCATGCTGTACGAAAACCGCCTCAAATTCTTGGGTAATGCGACCCCGGGCCTGCAACGCCTTTTGATAGTAGGTGTCATAATGCCCGGCTGACAGGGCAAAGGTGCCCAACAGGATACGTCGTTTGACCTCGCTGCCCAGGCCTTCGGTGCGGCTTTTGCGGTACAGATCGGTCAAGTTTTCGCAGTTTTGCGCACGATAGCCGTATCGTACGCCGTCATACCGGGACAGATTGCTACTGGCCTCGGCGCAGGCGATGACATAATAGGCGGCGGTGGCATAGGGCGACAGGGGCAGGCTGCATGGTGTCACGATCGCGCCACGCTCACGCAGCACATCGGCTGCCGCCAGTACGGCTTGGCGCACCGATGGGTGCAAGCCGTCGCCGAAGTATTCGGTGGGCAGGCCGATTTTCAACCCGCGCACATCGCCGGTCAGCCCCTCCAGCAGGTGGCCGTAGTGTCCGGGCAGGGAGGTGGCGTCACGGGTGTCGTGGCCCTGCAGGATGTCCAGCACGGCAGCGCAATCGGCGGCGTCTTTGCACAACGGGCCGATCTGGTCCAGAGAGGAGGCGTAGGCGACCAGACCGTAACGGGAAACCGTGCCGTAGGTGGGCTTGATCCCGGTCAGACCGCAGTGGGCCGATGGCTGGCGCACCGAGCCGCCCGTATCGCTGCCCAGGGCGTACCAGCCCAGTCCGGCCGCCACGGCGGCCGCCGCGCCGCCCGAAGAGCCGCCGGGAGAACGGGTGGAATCCCACGGATTGTTGACCGGGCCATGGCAGGAGGTTTCCGAGGTAGAGCCCATGGCAAACTCGTCCATGTTGGTTTTGCCGATGGAAAGCGCTCCGGCGGCGTGCAAGCGCTCCACAACGGTGGCGTCATAGGCCGGGCGAAACCCTTGCAGCATACGGGAGGCGCAGGTGGTTTCGATGTGCCGGGTGCAAATGTTGTCCTTCAGGGACATGGCAACGCCGTACAGCGGCGAGTGGGCGTGCTTGACGTTTTTTTGCAGCGTCTGCGCCCGGGCCAAGGCCTGCTCGGCGGTCAGCGTGACAAAGGCGTTGCAGCCATCCTGCTCGGCGGCGTGCAGAGCGGCCTGGGTGACCTCCGGGATGGATACCGCCCCGGTGGCAATGGCTCGGCCCAATTGCAGGGCAGTCAGTTGGAACAGTTGATTCACCGCTTGCTCTCCTTACTCTACGGTCTTTGGAACCAGCACGGTCTGGCCATCGGTGGAAGGGGCGTTGGTGAGTAAATCGGCCCGGTCGAATGAGGGGGAAGTAAGATCGGCACGCAGCACATTGCGGGATACAGGGGGCGTGGCGTGCGTGTCATCGGCAGGTAGCCGGGAGAGAAGATCCATATATGCAACGATGCCCTCCAACTCGGCGGCCATCGGCTGGCGTTCTGATTCGGTCAGAGTGAGCTGGGCCAGAGCACAGATGTGATCCAGCGTTTCCGGTGTGATATGCACAATGGCCACCTCCTTGGGGTTGATACTGCAACCCATTATAGTCCAAGTGGCCGGGTTTGTTAAGAATATTTTTGCAATTCCAACCGGGGTGTGGTACAATTCGCTCAATGAAGATTGCAAACGAAGGAGAAGGAGGGATGCTGTGTGCTGGATTGGAATGCGCTGGAGCAGACTTGCAAAAACTGCCGCAAGTGCGCACTTTCCGATACCCGAACCAATGTGGTGTTCGGCGTCGGCAATCCGTCAGCCGAGGTTATGCTGATCGGCGAAGGGCCCGGCGAGCAGGAGGATTTGCGTGGTGAGCCTTTTGTGGGCCGTGCCGGCAAGCTGCTGGATGAGATGCTGTCCATCATTGATTTGGATCGGCATGAGAATATTTACATCGCAAATATGGTCAAATGTCGTCCGCCCGGAAACCGGGATCCGCTGAATACCGAGCAGGATGCCTGCATCGATCATCTGCGCAATCAAGTGGCCTTGATTAAACCCAAGATCATTGTCTGCCTGGGCCGTGTGGCCGCAATGCGCCTGATCAAAGAGGACTTTAAGATCACCAAAGAGCACGGGCAATGGTTTGAAAAAAACGGGGTGTGGATGATGGCCATGCTCCATCCTGCTGCTCTGCTGCGTGATCCCCGACGCAAGCCGGACGCCTTTGCCGATTTAAAGATTTTACAGGAAAAGATCCGTGAAATTTGCGATCATACCTATGTCAAATAAAAACGCCCACGCAACCCCACATACGAAG
>JAZSCJ010000044.1:0-5522 GCA_045602885.1 Oscillospiraceae bacterium | reverse complement strand
CGACTGGACACGCAGCAATCTTTTTCACCCTGTGGGAGACGGCTCCACCGCCCTGTTCTATGAGAAGGGCATGATTCAGAACGACTATAACGCCATGGCCAAGTACATTCTGGATTTTACCGAGAAGTACAATATGTCCTTTCCCGGCTGGGAGCCGGAGCGCATGGCCAAGTTGGACGAGCTGTTCAAAGCTTACGAGGGTGTTGACCACGAAACACTATGGGCGAACCTGAAGTACTTCCTGGAGGCGATCATGCCTACCTGTCGGGAGTGCGATATCAAAATGGCCATCCACATGGACGATCCCCCTTGGGACATTTTCGGTCTGCCCAGACTGCTGGTCAACGAAGAGAGTATTGAGCGGTTCCTGCGGATGGTGGATGATGAATACAACTGCCTGACCCTTTGTTCAGGAAGCCTGGGTGCCAACCCCGAAAACAATGTAGCAGAGATCATCCGCAAGCACTGCGACCGGATCGCATTTGCCCACATCAGAAACGTGAAGCACTTTGAAAACGGGGATTTTTCCGAAGCCAGCCACCGGGACTGCGACGGAGACACTGGGATCCTTGCTATACTCAAGGCTTACCACGACTGCGGATTTGAGGGCTACATCCGCCCCGACCACGGGCGGCACCTGTGGGATGAAGGCCCCGGTACCGTCCGCCCCGGCTACGGGCTTTACGATCGCGCCCTCGGCATCATGTATATGCTGGGCGTGTGGGACAGTCTGGATCGATTCGACAAATAAGGAGAGAAAACAAAATGCAGCTTCCCATCAACATTGATTACAGTGGCAAAGTAGTCGTTATCACGGGAGCGGGCGGACTGATCTGCGGTGCCATGGCAAGGGCTTTCGCTCAGTCAGGTGCCAAGGTGGCCGCCCTTGACCTGAATGAGGACGCGGTAAAGAAACTCGCCGATGAGTTGAAGTCGGAGGGCTTTATCTGCGAAGGTTATAGGGCAAATGTGCTGGATCCTGACACCCTTGAACAGGTGCATCAGGCTGTTTTGAGTGACCTTGGCCCCTGCGACATTCTGGTAAACGGCGCCGGCGGCAACAACCCCAGAGCCACCACCGACAACGAGTATCAGCACGAGGCGAAGGAAGGCGGAAAAACCTTCTTTGACCTGCAGGCAGACGGTGTTGATTTTGTATTTAAACTCAACTTTCAGGGAACCCTTCTTCCCACCCAGACCTTCGCCAGAGATATGGCAGAAAACAAGGCCGGGTGCATTCTCAACATCTCCTCTATGAATGCCTATACCCCTCTGACAAAGATTCCGGCCTACTCTGCTGCGAAGGCCGGTATTTCCAACTTTACCCAGTGGCTTGCTACCCATTTTGCCGGCACGGGAATTCGCTGCAACGCCATCGCCCCCGGCTTTCTTGTTTCCGCGCAGAACTACAAACTTCTCTTTAACGAGGACGGAAGTCCCACCGAAAGAAGTGCAAAAATACTCAACGGAACCCCTATGGGCCGATTTGTAGATGCGTCCGAACTGCTTGGTGCAACGCTTTTTCTCTGCGATAACAGGGCCGCATCGGCCATTACAGGCGTTGTCCTTCCAATCGATTGCGGATTTGCGGCTTATTCTGGAGTGTAACCAGCCCCTCCACCAACGGCGCGGAACCCGTCCTCTCGGCGTTTCCGCAGCCCCAAAACGCCAAGCCGGTGGAGGGCAAAACCGAGTCTAAAAAATGTTGCCTGAATGGAAGGTTGTGGGGTATCTCCACCATCCATTCAGGCAACATTTTTGTTTCTTGATACATGTTTTCTCCTCGCTGACCGCCTGTTACGTCCGTACTGTACGACCACCACGCGAACAAAGCACGATTAAAACCGCTGTTTTGACCCTTAAAATGGCGAATGGATTTCCTTGCCATCCCGGCTGTGACACGGCTTTTGGCCAGTCAATCTATATGGATTTGGGCGTGAGAATGGATGGTTACGGGCCGCCTCCACCATTCATTCTCACGTCACGTGGGAAATTACAAGAATACGCCTCATGGTCAACCTTTGCTGGCCATGAGGCGTATTTGTTTGTGATGCCCAGTATCGGCATAAAATGCAAACTTTTTGGGTTTTCGTAAAATTACAAAGTTGCTCCTGACCAGCATCGACTGGCTATATCGGGTGGGACAAGCGTTTGCTGACGTTCGGCATGTTAACCGCTTCGTGAAGGTCATCTGTTCGTGTTCGTGGGGGAACAGCCGAAATGCTTTGTATATGCCCGGTAGAACGCGGAATAGTCGCTGAAGCCGCAAGCGTCACAGGCCTTTTGCGCCGTGATGCCGCTGCGTATTTTTTCGTTTGCGGCGACCAGCCGTTTTTTCGTGATGTACTCCCAGGGGGCGGCCCCCGTGGCCTGCTTGAAAATGCGGCTGAACTGCGACGCACTTAAATGGAAATGTCCGGCCAGCTTCGGCACGGAAAGTTCGTCGAACATATGGTCTTCAATATACAAAATGATTTTTTCGGCAAGATTTTTTGGCTGGAACTCGTCCGTTTTCTTCTTGGCGAAGGAACGGTTGATGATGTCCAGCAGCATGTAAATGTGTGTGACTACGGTGAGTCTTGTCTCGTAATCGGTTTCCGACGCGGTGCACATTTCCTCAAAAAGCTTTCGGACCAGACCGGTGTCGATCTCGTCGGAGGCGTAGTAATTGTTTTTGCCAAGAGGCCGGTTCATAAAGGCTCCCAACAGGAGTCCGTCCGGGTCTATTTTGTGGATGAAGGACATGGGGAAATTGACCGTAAAGCGCTCATAGCTGTTTGTGGTCAGCAGTTTTGGCTTGTGGAGCTCGGCAGGGCGCATGAGCATCAGACTTTCGCCGCGCAGAGGGTATCTGGAATCCTCCACAAGGTACTCCACGTCGCCCGAGACGAAAAAATAAATCTCGCAGTCGCCGTGAATGTGCATGGTGTACTCGCTGTCATCGGCAAAATCGTCGATGGCGTGCTTGATGTAGATGTCGTCAAAGAGGTATTCGTAAAGCATGCGGTTCGCCTCCTGCGTACTTTATATATGACCATAGCACATTGTGCTTGAATTTGCAATGTATTTTGCGTATTTTAACAATGACAATGTTATTTGAAGCGCTATATAATATGGCCAACCATAGAAAAAGGAGCTGGCAGCATGAGATTTAAATTATCGGCCTTTGCGGATGAAGCGGACAGAAGCCTTTCCGGGCAGATCAGCGCAATGCTGGAAAACGGAATCGAACAGCTGGAGATCCGGCGTGTTGACGGACAAAACGTGGTTGACATTTCCCTTGAAAAGGCACGGGAGATCCGCCAGAGACTGGATGATAACGGACTTTCGGTTTGGGCTATGGGTTCGTCCTACGGAAAAATCAAGATTGAGGACGATTTTGCGCCCCATCTTGACAAATTCAAGCGCAGTATCGAGGTCGCGAACGTTTTAGGCACGCAGCATATGCGCATGTTCAGCTTTTATGTCCCTGCGGGTTGGGAGGCAGAGCACGCGGACACGGTCATGGAGCGGCTGGGCGCGTTCTGCGCTGCCGCCGAGGGGAGCGGAGTTGTCCTCTGCCACGAGAATGAAAAGGGTATCTACGGTGAAAATGCCGCGCGCTGCGCACAGATACATCAGACGTTCCCTCAGATCAAGGCGGTCTTTGATCCTGCCAACTTCGTTCAGTGCAAGCAGGATACGGTCGCGGCGTGGGAACAGCTTGGCCCCTACGTGGAGTACCTGCACATCAAGGACGCGCTGGAAACCGGTGTTGTAGTCCCGGCGGGCAAGGGCGTTGGCAACCTTTCGTACATCCTTGCGCACTATCAGGGGGAGGTGCTGTCCATTGAGCCTCACCTGAGCCTGTTCGACGGCTTTGCCGAACTGGAGGCCAAGAAGAAAACCACCATGGGTTACTGCTATCCTTCGGCGCGAGTGGCCTTTGATGCCGCGGTGGCGGCCCTGAAGGAGCTTATTTAAAGCAAAGGAGAACGGCTATGGAAAAGATTAGACTGGGTATCATCGGCATCGGCAATATGGGTTCCGCACACGCAAGAAGCGTTGTGGGGGGCAAGTGCCCCGACTTTGAACTGGTTGCCGTTGCGGATCAGCGTGAAGAACGCCTTCAGTGGGCAAAGGAGAAGCTGGGCGAGCAGGTGCAGACGTTCTCTGATTACATGCAGATGCTTGACAGCGGATTGGTGGACGCCTGCATTGTGGCGGTGCCTCATTACGACCATCCTACCTGCGCCATCGACTGCATGAAAAAGGGCATCCATGTTCTGGTGGAAAAGCCTGCCGGCGTTTACACCCGGCAGGTTATGGTGATGGATGCGGAAGCCGACAAGCACCCGGAACTGAAGTTCGCGATGATGTTCAATCAGCGTACTAACCATATTTATCGCAAGATCCATGAATTGGTTCAGTCCGGTGTTTACGGCCAGATCCGTCGAACCAACTGGATCATCACCAACTGGTACCGCCCCCAGGCCTATTATGATTCGGGCGCCTGGCGAGCCACCTGGGCCGGTGAGGGTGGTGGCGTACTGCTGAATCAGTGCCCCCACCAGCTGGATTTGTGGCAGTGGATCTGCGGTATGCCCACTCGCGTTCACGCGTTTCTGCACTACGGAAAGTGGCACGATATCGAAGTGGAAGATGACGTTACCGCCTATGTGGAATACGAGAATGGTGCCACCGGTGTGTTCATCACCACAACCGGTGACGGCAAGGGATCCAATCGTTTGGAGATCCAGCTGGACAAGGCGAAGATCGTCGCGGAGGAGGGCCGGCTGGAGATCGATGAGCTTGAAATGAGTGAGCCGGATTTCAGCCGCACCAACACGTCTCCCTTCGGCAGCATCAACACGACCCGGATCGACGTGGAGACGGACGGCAAAAATGAGCAGCACCCCGGCGTGATCAACGCATGGGGCGGCGCCATCCTGCGCGGCGAACCCATGGTTGCCGACGGACGTGAGGGCATCAACGGTCTGACCATCTCCAACGCCATGCATTTGTCTTCCTGGCTGAACAAGACCGTGGAACTGCCTCTGGACAGTGACCTTTATCATCAGGAGCTGATGAAGCGAGTCGCCACCTCCCGGAAGAAGGACAATGTGAAAACCGTGGTTGCGGATACCTCCAATACCTATGGCGGTGCGGGAGCAGCGACCGATGGAGAGTATAAAAAACGCTGGGACACCAACTGGTGACCCTTCTTGATCCCAAACCTGTGAGGAGGATATGATATGCCGATGCAAATGACATTCCGCTGGTATGGGGAAGGAAACGACCGCATCAAATTGTCGGATATTAAGCAGATTCCCGGCGTGGAGGGCATCGTTTGGGCGCTCCACCACAAGATGCCCGGTGAAGTCTGGGAAATCGACGAAATTGCCCAAGTCAAGCGTCAGCTGGACGAATACGGCTTCCATATGGACGTGGTCGAATCCGTCAACGTCCACGATGATATTAAAATCGGTCTGCCAAGTCGGAGGCCAAGCGGTCTTAGGAAGACAATTGATAGATTCAACTCC
>JAZSCJ010000043.1:0-6416 GCA_045602885.1 Oscillospiraceae bacterium | reverse complement strand
CCGGCCCAGATTGTTGAGCTTGGCGTCGTATTTTTTGTCCCCGGTCACCGGGCAGCCCAGATCCTTCATATGCACACGGATCTGATTTTTGCGTCCGGTCTCCAGATCCACCTGCAGCAGGGACAGCGCCCCACGCCGGGCCAGCAGACGGTAGTGGGTGATGGCCTGCTTGGCGTTGCCGCCGGGGCGCTCTACCGAATAGACCAGATGGGTGTCGGTTTCTTTCAGATAAGAGCACACCGTGCCCTCGTCCTGCCTGGGTGCGCCCTCCACCAGCGCCAGATAGGTGCGTTGGCGCACCAGCGCGTCCCAGTTGTCCTGCCAGGCACGCTTGGCCGCCTCGTTTTTGGCGAACAGCAGCACGCCCGAGGTGTCCTTGTCCAGACGGTGGATGACAAACACGCGGCCGCCCTTGCCCTTCAGATAGTCACCCACCATGCGGTAGGCCGTCTTGTTCTTTTCCTTCTCGGTGGCCACCGTCAACAAACCGGCCGGCTTGTCGATGACCAGAAGGTTTTCATCCTCGTAAAGGATGGGAAAGCTCGGTGCCTTGGAACCGGCCGCCAGAATCTCCACCTTGTCGCCCGGCTTGAGCACATGGTCGTGCCGGGTGACCGGCTTGCCCTGCACCAGCACCTGACGGCGCACAAGCAGATTTTTCACGCTGTTGCGGGAAATGCCCGTGACCTTCTCCAGCAAAAAGGGCAGCAGGGTGGTCTCCTGTTCTATGATGTAACTGCGGCTTTGTGCCATGGCAAAGCGCTCCTTTTTTAAAACATATTGTCCATCTGCTCGTACGAGGAACGGGGGCTGATCACAGGATTGCCCTGCGCATCCCGCAGCACCGTCAAGCCGCCGCCGTAGCCGATATTGCACATGAGATAGTTCACGCCGGTCTGCTTGTCCACCAAAATCTGTATCTGGCCCGACTCTCTGAGCTGAGAGCCCTCTTTATGGATCACTTCAAACCGCGTGTTACGCTTTTTCATGGTTGGTTCCTCCTTCTAAAAATGTAAATCGCTGGTATCATACCACACCGCCGCCCGCTTTTCAACCGCGCAATTACGCCTCAAAGCGCCGCTTGAGCGTTTCGTAATGATTGCGGTTGGATTTATCCCCGTTGTTGTCCGGGAACAGGCAGTAGGGCAGGCTGTCGGTCTCCCGGTGCTTAATGACGCATTGACAGCATTTTCCGTGGTTGGGGCAGGTGACCTTGGGGCAGATACATTCCTTGACGTTTGCACAGCCACTCATATTATGCACCACACTTTTGCAACAGTTTTTCCACATCCGCAGCCTTCAGCACCTTGCCCACGGAAACCACCGTTTCATTGACCACGATGGCAGGCATGCTCATCACGCCGTAGGCCACGACCTTTTCCATATCGGTGATATACTCAACCTCAACGGACAGCCCCATATTGGCGACAGCAGCCTTTGCATACTCATACTGCTCATGGCAGGACTTGCAGCCTGCACCCAGCACCTTAACATTGCGGATACCGGTAGCTTGCTCGCAACAGCAGGCGCCGGTAGCTTCACTGTTGTCAGAACCGCAACAACAAGTGCTGACAGGCTCTTGGGTGGCTTCACCGCCACAGCAGCAGGTGGGAGCCTTCTCTTCTTCCTTCTTCTTACCAAACTTAAACAGTGCCATTTCTAATTCTCCTTTAACATGATTTTATAATTAACAACAACCGTTCGTACCGGAACAGCAGCAAGACGATTTCTTTTCCTTGCCCTCAAAGAACCGCTTCAGATTCTCCGGAAGTGTGTATTCACCATCGGCTTCTGCTTTGACAAAGGCGTATTTCAACACAGCCTCCGCCAGCATTTCCTTTGGCGGAACCTCGTAGAGTTTGTCTTCGTACTCAAATACACGGCAATCCACCGCTGTGCCGCTGATCTCGCCGCAGCAACCACAATCGTTTTCCTGAACGGATTGGCAAATGTCGTGTCCGTTGACCCGGATGGTAGGCGAGGATAAAAATCTGTGTTTTTCCGCCAGTTCAGAGTCGGTAATTTCAATCAAGTTGAAAATGATATCGTACCCTGCAAGTTCAAAAGCGGGAGCCAGCTCACCGAGCACTTCCTCCAATACCTGATCGGTTCCCACGCACCGATCACAGGTCTTTAGGTCAAGATAGAGGTAATCGACCACCACTTGTTTGTTTCGCATCGTGCGTTATCTCCTTTACACCAAGATAAATTGAATCGCATTAAAGAAATAGCCTACTACGATAATGCCGACCGTGCAGATGGCAATAAAAATACCCAGCAGTTTGGCCTTGATCGCCTTTTTCAGCATGATCATGGACGGCAGGGACAGGGTGGTGACCGCCATCATAAAGCTGAGAACGACGCCAAGCTGTGCGCCCTTGCCGAGCAGAGCTTCTGCAATTGGTATCGTGCCGAAAATATCCGCGTACATGGGCACACCGGCGATGGTGGCAACAATAACACCAAGGGGATTGCCTGTGCCCAGTGCCTTGATGATCCATTCTTCGGGAATCCAGTTGTGGATGAACGCACCGATACCCACACCGATCAATACATAAGGGAATACTTTCTTTGCGGTGGACACCACCTGTTCCCATGCGTAGTTCAAGCGATCCTTGAAGTGCAACTCTTCCTGGGGAATATCAATATGGGTGGCGTTGCGGATGAAGGACTCTACCTGATCCTCCAGCTTCATTTTTTCAATCAGCGTGCCGCCAAGAACCGCAATGACCAAACCGAAAACAACATAGACCACAGCGACTTTCCAACCGAAAACGCTCATCAGCAAAACCAGACTTCCCAGATCAACCATGGGGGAAGAAATCAAAAAAGAGAAGGTCACACCCAGGGGCAAACCGGCTCCGGTAAAGCCCATAAACAACGGAATGGACGAGCACGAGCAAAAGGGAGTCACCGTGCCCAGCAACGCGGCAATGCAATTGGCCCCCACGCCGTGGAAACGACCCAAAATCTTCTTGGTGCGCTCGGGCGGGAAGTAACTTTGGATGTAGGAAATAATCAGAATCAGCACACCCAGAAGCACCATAATTTTTACGGTGTCATAGATAAAAAACTGTATGCTGCCACCGATTTTACTCGCCGTATCCAGACCGCACAGGGACAGCAGCTTGCCAATTGCTACATTCAGCCAATGCATGCCCAGCACTTCATTTTGTATAAAGTCCCAGATCACTCGCATGCGCACCCACCGCCGTTTTGGCACGAGAGTTTTTCAACATATTCCCGAAACGCGCGCAGCGTCGTTTCGTTCAGAGAATAGTGCGACCACTTGCCCTCTTTGCGCGCGCGCACCAAATCACATTCAGCCAATATTCTCATGTGGTGGGAAAGGGTCGGCTGGGTAATGTCAAAGGCCTCCAGCAATCTACAGCCGCACTTTTCTCCCTCGCGGAGCATATCCACGATTTTCAGGCGATTGCTGTCACCCAAGGCTTTACAAATCAATGCAATATCAATTTCACTCATAGCGCACCTCACATTGATAGTCATCTATGCTTGACAGCATATCATATGCATAGACACTTGTCAATGTGTTCGGTAGCTTCGTCTTCCGCTGCCCCAATCGGCAGTTAGTAGTCCGCCAAAGCCCCCCTTGCGTCTTTCCCGGTTCTACGATACAATATTTGGCTGACAAATAAACTCCATTCTCATGGGAAAGGATATCAAATCGATGAACGAAATCATTTTGCTGAAGCTGGGCGAGCTGGTGCTCAAGGGCGGCAACCGGCACAGCTTTGAGGAAAAGCTGATGACCAACGCCCGCCGCCGTTTGAAGCCCTACGGCAAATTCACCGTGCACACCCGCCAGTCCACCACCTACATCGAGCCGCAGGAGGAAACTTGCGACATGGACGGCGCGTACGAGGAGATGAAGATGCTCTTCGGCGTGGTGGGCCTGTCCCGCGCCCGGGCCTGCGCCAAGGATAAGGACGCCATGCTGGCCTGCGCCAAGGAGTATCTGGGCGACCGGCTGGAGGCTGCCCGTTCCTTCAAGGTAGAGTCCAAGCGTGCCGACAAGTCCTTCCCCATGACCTCCATTCAGCTGTCCCAGTATGTGGGCGGCGAGCTGCACGAGGCCTATCCCAATCTGACGGCTGATATGCACAACCCCGAGCTGACCGTCACGCTGGAGGTGCGCGATTACGCCGCCTACGTACACGCCGACCCCGAGCCGGGCGCCGGTGGTCTGCCCGTGGGCATGGGCGGCCGCGCCGTCAGCCTGCTGTCGGGCGGCATCGACTCCCCCGTGGCCAGTTGGATGATGGCCAAGCGCGGCCTTTCTCTGGAAATGGTGCACTTTTTCAGCTACCCCTACACCTCGCCCGAGGCCAAGGAAAAGGTGCTGGATCTGGCCCGTATTCTGGCCCCCTGGATCGGCCGCCACATGGTCCATGTGGTGCCCTTCACGCATATTCAGGAGGAGATCCGCAAACACTGTCCCGATGCCCTGTTCACCGTCATCATGCGCCGGTTCATGATGCGCATTGCCGAAAAGGTGGCCCAGCGCATCGACGCCAAGGCGCTCATCACCGGCGAAAGTCTGGGGCAGGTGGCCAGCCAGACCATGGACGCCATGAACTGCACCGGCGCGGTGTGCCATGTGCCGGTATTCCGTCCCTTGATCGGCATGGACAAGGAGGAGATCATCCGCATCGCTCGCAAGATCGATACGCTGGATACCTCTATCCTGCCCTATGAGGACTGCTGCACCGTATTCACCCCCCGCCATCCCCGCACCCGTCCCAAGCTGGATGAGGTGGAGCAGGCTGAGGCGGCGCTGGACGTTGATGCGCTGGTCAACGAGGCCGTAGAAGGCATTGAACGGATCTACATTGAGAGATAAGAGATATAAGATTAAGATAAAGAGATAAGAGATGTTGGATTCGCCTGCGGCGAATGGATTTCAATTTGTTTCCCAAAGGGAAACACCAAAACTTTTATCTCATATCTTTTTATCTCTTATCTTATTGGAAAGCCGGAGGTTTTTATGAACCATACTGTGGAAATTCTTTCTGTGGGCACCGAGCTTTTGCTGGGCGGCACTGTCAATCTGGACGCCCAGCTTTTGTCCCAAAAGCTCAGCGCACTGGGCCTGAATGTGTATTACCACACGGTGGTGGGCGACAACCCCGAGCGCTTGAAGCAAGCCATAGAAATCGCCAAACGCCGGGCCGACATCATCCTCACCACCGGCGGACTGGGCCCCACCTGCGACGACTTGACCAAGCAGACGCTGGCCCAGGCCTTTGGCAAAACACTGGTCATGCATGAGGACCTCGCCGACGCGCTGCGCAGCTGGTTTGCCGCCCGGGGGCAGGAGATGCCGGAAAACAACCTGCAGCAGGCGCAATTGCCCGAAGGCTGCACCATCTTCCACAACGACCGGGGCACAGCGCCCGGCTGCGCCTTTGAGGCCGAGGGAAAGCACATTCTGATGCTGCCGGGGCCGCCCTCCGAGTGCATGAATATGTTTGAAAAGCAGGCCGCGCCCTATTTGGCCGCTCTGAGCGACGGCGTGATCGTCTCTCGTACGCTCAAGATCTTCGGCATGGGGGAATCCAAGCTGGAATCCCTGCTGCGCCACGAAATGAACACCATGACCAACCCCACGTTGGCTCCCTACGCCAAGGAGGGGGAGTGCGAACTGCGCATCACCGCCAAGGCCGACGACGCGCAGAGCGCACACGCCATGATCGCCCCGGTGGAACAGCAGCTGCGCGACCGGCTGGGCGAGCTGGTCTATGGCGTGGATGTTCCCAATCTGGAATCCGTCGTGCTGGAACTGCTCCGAGCGCGCGGCTTGAGTCTGGGCACGGCCGAGTCCTGCACCGGCGGTCTGATCGCCAAGCGTGTGACCGATATACCGGGTGTTTCGTCGGTCTTTAAGGGCGGCATCGTCACCTACTGCGACCAGAGCAAGCGCAACCTTTTGGGCGTGCCGGAAGAGCTGCTGCGGCAGCACGGCGCGGTGTCCCAGCCGGTGGCCGCCGCCATGGCCGAGGGCGCCCGCCGAGCGCTGGGCTGCGATGTGGCCGTGGCCACCACCGGCGTAGCCGGGCCGGACAGCGACGAGCGGGGCAACCCCGCCGGGCTGGTCTATGTGGCGCTGGCCGCAGACGGGCTGACCCATGTGCGCACCCTGCATCTCAGTGGCGCCGGGCGAAACCGGGTACGCGTCACCGCCGGACATCATGCCTTTGATCTGCTGCGGCGCTACCTTTCCGCGCTTTCGCTAAATTGAGCCGCCTCTCCCAGGGAATCTTCCGTAAAAGTTGTAAGAACTCTCCGTTTTGCCCCGAGTATCCCTTGACTTTCCCCTTCATTGTGTTAAACTAAAAGTTGCGAGTTGGCCATGGAATATCATGGCAATCAAATTTACACCTCAATTTTGAAAG
>JAZSCJ010000042.1:0-14013 GCA_045602885.1 Oscillospiraceae bacterium | reverse complement strand
ACCGCCATCATTACCGGTGACGAAAAGGCGCTGACCGGCGCACCGGGCATCGGCAAAAAGATCGCCCAGCGTGTTATTTTGGAACTCAAAGATAAGCTGGCCAAGGGCCAACTCAATGTTCCGGCAGGGGAGAGCTATGGTGGAAACGGCGTGACCGTTATCCCCGAAAACAAGGCCAGCGAGGCCGCCGCTGCGCTGGCGGTGCTGGGCTATGGCCCGGCCGAAATCAACGCCGCGCTCAAGGGCATTGCCATGGAGGAATTGCCCCTGGAAATGATCATCAAGCAGGCGCTGAAAAAGATGGTGAAGTAAATGAGCATTGATTTTTCTGATGACAGCTTTGAACTTCAAGAGCCGCTGGTCACCACATCGCTGACCCGCGACGACGAGAACGAAGGCTCGTTGCGCCCCAAAACCTTAAACGAGTACATCGGACAGCAAAAGGCCAAGGGCAATCTGGAGGTCTTCATTCAAGCTGCCAAAATGCGCAATGAGCCGCTGGACCATGTCCTGCTCCACGGCCCTCCGGGCCTGGGTAAGACCACCCTAAGCGGCATCATCGCCAACGAAATGGGAGTCAACATCCGCATCACCTCCGGCCCGGCCATCGAAAAACCGGGTGATTTGGCGGCGCTGCTGACCAATCTGAACGAAAACGACATCCTTTTCGTGGATGAGATCCATCGACTGAATCGTCAGGTGGAGGAGATCCTGTACCCGGCTATGGAGGACTATGCCATTGATATCATCATCGGCAAAGGCCCCTCGGCCAATTCCATCCGTTTGGATCTGCCCAAATTTACGCTGATCGGCGCCACGACCCGGGCCGGACAGCTTTCGGCGCCGCTGCGTGACCGATTTGGCGTCACATTGCGTCTGGAACTGTATTCGCCCGAAGAGCTTGCATTGATTGTCAAACGCAGCGCCGGTATTCTGGATGTTCCCATCGAGGAGCAGGGTGCTATGGAGATCGCCCGCCGTTCCCGTGGAACGCCCCGAATCGCCAACCGTATGCTGCGCCGTGTGCGTGACTTTGCGCAGGTCAAAGCCGGTGGCGTGATCACCCGGGATGTAGCCGATGCGGCGCTGTCTGCGCTGGAAGTGGATTACCTCGGCTTGGATGCCGTGGATCGGCGCATGCTGGGCAGCATCATCGAAAACTACGCCGGCGGCCCGGTAGGTTTGGATACGCTGGCCGCAACCATCAACGAAGAATCGGTCACGCTGGAGGATGTTTACGAGCCATATCTGATGCAGATGGGCTTTTTGACCCGCACCCCACGCGGCCGCTGCGTGACCCGAAAGGCCTATGAGCATTTAAATCTGCCCGTATCGGGTGGTGTGGGAATGGAGCAGCTGAGTCTGTAAAAAAGGAGTGTCTATATGGTGTTCTTTTTTATTTTCATGCTGTTTATTGTCCTCTTGATTCCGGGCACCATGCTGTTTTTCGGGTACCGCTGGCAGAAAAAAAGCGCCCGATAAGATCAACTCGGCATACGGCTACCGCACACGGCGCTCGATGTCCCACAAGAAAGCGTGGGATTTCGCACATAAGCATTGCGTAAGCTATGGGTAAAGTTTAGTTGGTTTACACTCTTTTTTGCAGCATTGCAATGATTGTGCCCATCTTTTTTACATGGGATGTCGACACGATCGGTATAGTTGGAAGTATTATCGTTTTTGCAGAGTTCATTCCGTTGATGGTGCCGCTGGTTCTTACCGAGTGTGCACCGAAACAAGAATTTGGAATTTGATTTTGAGGTGATCCGTTATGGGAAAATTGTTCGGAACTGATGGCATCCGCGGTGTGGTTAATGCCGGTCTGGATGCGGAATTGGCGTATAAGGTCGGTCTTGCCGCAGCACAAGTGCTGGGCGAAGAAAAAACGTCGGGTAAACCGCTGTTTACCATTGGCAAGGACACCCGCATTTCCTGCGATCTGCTGAAGGGTGCGCTGATTGCCGGTCTTTGCTCGGCCGGCGCCGATGTGTTGGATCTGGGCACCATCCCCACGCCTGCGGTGGCCTGGGTCACGATCGATTCCGGTGCGGACGCCGGCATTGTGATCTCCGCGTCCCACAATCCGTTCGAACATAACGGCATCAAGATTTTTAACGGACAGGGATTCAAGTTGTCCGATGCTCTGGAAGATCGCATCGAAGAGGTCATCCTGTCCGGAACCAACAAGGTGCCCCGTAAGACCCACGGCGAGCTGGGCCAGGTGCGCTTCGTGGCACCCAAGGCAAGTGAGGACTATATTGACCATCTGGTTTCCACGGTAAGCAGCGATTTGTCCGGCCTGCGCATTCTGGTCGACTGCGCCAATGGTGCCGCCTCGTCTACCGCGGCGCGTATGTTTGACCGCTTCCCCAAGCTGCAGGCCGATGTCATCAGCGCAGACCCCGATGGCGTAAACATCAACTACAACTGCGGCTCCACCCACCTTGATTCGCTAGCCGCCATGGT
The DNA here is from genome assembly GCA_045602885.1 of Oscillospiraceae bacterium. Classification (GTDB taxonomy): domain Bacteria; phylum Bacillota; class Clostridia; order Oscillospirales; family Oscillospiraceae; genus JAJPXI01. The sequence goes on along the minus strand of JAZSCJ010000042.1, from coordinate 11,547 downwards.
CAAAGCAGGTGGGTATGATATCGGTATTGCCTTTGACGGCGACGCCGACCGCTGTCTTGCCGTGGATGAACTGGGCCAGGAAATCGACGGCGATCAGATCATGGCCATTTGCGGTTTGGATTTGATGCAGGCCGGGAAGCTGCCCGGCAATGCCATCGTGGCCACCGTCATGTCCAACCTGGGTCTGCGCCTGTTTGCCAAGGATCATGGCATGGAATTCCTTGCAACCAATGTGGGCGACCGCTATGTATTGGAGAAGATGGAGGAACTTGGCTACGCCCTGGGCGGCGAGCAGTCCGGTCACATGATTTTCCGCGAATTTGCCACCACTGGAGATGGCGAGCTGACGGCGCTGCAGGTGCTGCAGGTACTGCACAAATCCGGCATGAAGGCATCGGAGCTGTTCTCGCAGTGCAAAAAGTATCCCCAGTATCTCATCAATGTGCCAGTTGCCGACAACGCCATGAAGGAAAAAATCATGTCGGATCCTGCATTGAGCCAAACCATCGAACGGGAAGAGGCTGCACTTTGCGGACAGGGCCGTGTGCTGATTCGCCCCTCGGGAACCGAGGCACTCATCCGTGTCATGGTGGAGGGTAGCGACCCCAAGCTGGCGGAGACCTGTGCCGAAAATCTGGCAAATTTCATAAAAAATATATGAATTTTGCAAAATAAATTGCAAAACTATTGACAAGTTTTTAGATATTCAGTTATAATGACAAAAGGAGTTCCTTACATGGATCATTTTTCCAGCTTACCAGATGAGGTTTTGTGCGCCACAGCTGCTTCGGGCGATCGCTTCGCAGAAGAAGTGTTGGTTATGCGCTACAATCGTTTGGTTCGCATCTGTGCCCGCCCCTTTTTTCTGGCAGGGGGGGACAGCGAAGATTTGATCCAGGAGGGAATGCTCGGTCTGCTTTCTGCCATTCGATCGTTCCAACCGGAAAAGGCAGCGTCCTTTCGTACCTTTGCTGAAATCTGCATCAAAAGTCGCTTGATTTCCGCCGTACGAGCCGCTTCCAGTGGAAAGCATACACCACTTAATAGTTATATCTCTTTCGAAACCCCCTCGCTTGATGGGAATGCCGATTTCTTGTCTCCGATGATCACCGGCCTTCCGCAGAAGAACCCTGAAGATATGCTGATTCGCAGGGAAGAGCTGCAGGAACATCTGGACACAGCAAAAGGTCAATTGTCCGGTTTCGAAGCAAATGTCCTGGGTTATTTCTTGGAAGGACTTTCTTATCAGGAAATTGCCGCCCAGGTCAAACGGTCCCCGAAATCGGTGGACAACGCTGTCCAGCGGATCCGACGCAAGTTGGCACAGCACTTTTCTTCCGGCGAATTCAGCATGCGCTGAACGCAATATTTTGTCCCAGCATTGTCGGTATTTCCGGACCTGGGAAGTCAAAGAGAGGGTATTTGCAATGTACGAAGACAAGACTCTGGTATGCAAAGAATGTGGTCAGGAGTTCGTGTTCACCGCCGGTGAGCAGGAGTTCTACGCCGAGCGCGGGTTCCAGAATGAGCCCCAGCGCTGCAAGGCTTGCCGTGACGCTCGCAAGGTTGCCGCCCGCGGCCCCCGTGAGTATTTCACTGCTACCTGCGCTTCCTGCGGCGGCGAGGCTAAGGTTCCCTTTGAGCCCAAGTCCGATCGTCCCGTCTACTGCAGCGACTGCTTCGCTCGTATGCGTGAGCAGGGCTAATTGCCATTTGCAGAAGTACAAAAAAGAGACGCTATCGAAAGATAGCGTCTCTTTTTTTCATTCTTAATGATAAACTGAATTTTTTATATATTAAATTTGACCACAAGCCATCCCAAGGCACAGCCGACAAGGAATGTGCCGTAATCCACAAAATACATTCCAAATGTCATATCCGCCCAATGAACGTATACTCCCCACAATGCAATTCCTGCAGCGATTACCGTGGGCAGAAGTCGGATCCATATTGGTTTCAGGTTCGTGATGATAAGCACCTGCACCGAAACGGCAAGGAGAATTCTCAAAAACGCGTCTAACCCATTTGAAATATTCGGAAAACCAAACCCCTGGAACACCACAATGTAAAGGGATACTATGAAGATCACAATCATGCTCGCATTAATCATGCCTTTTTTCATACAATCACACTCGTTTGCTAAATTGGAGCTTTTGTTACACAGCACACACTTGCCGGGCATAGAATAGGGAAACAGGGCAGGAGGGAGGACCCATATGCCGTTGATGATCCCTTACGACCGTGCCGCGGCGGTTGCATACGCCCATAAGTGGGCCTACGGAAGAAATCCGGCTTACTTTGACTACGAAGAATTGGGTGGCGATTGTACCAATTTTGCGTCCCAATGTCTGTACCAGGGCACCGGAATCATGAATTTTACGCCAACCTACGGCTGGTATTACATTGACCCAAACCGCAAGGCGCCGGCATGGACCGGCGTGCCGTATTTCTATAATTTTCTGACACGCAAAGAGATTTCACCGGGTCCCTTTGCCGTTGAAGTACCGCTGGAGGACGCCTTACCCGGAGATTTTGTGCAGTTGTTATTTCGTGGCACGGAATTTGGCCATACGCCCATCATCGTCGAAACCGGCCAACCGGCAACGCTGGAAAATACGTTGGTTGCAGCCCATTCCGAAGACAGCGACTGGCGACCACTAAACACATATAACTTTCAAAACATCCGTTTTCTTCACATTTTAGGTGCGTGGCCGTACCAATAGCAATGAATCATCACGTTTTTTCCTTGTCAGAGGGCTTCATTTTAACTTTGCCCAACGGATTTGCCTTGGCCGCAACACGCAAATTTTCGTTATCTACATGGGTATAAATCTGGGTGGTATTCAAGTTATCGTGGCCCAAAACCTCCTGCAAGGTACGCACATCCACGCCGTTTTGCAGCATCAAAGTGGCTGCGGTATGGCGCAGCTTATGGGGGGAGTATTGGGAACTATCCAAACCGGCGGCGGAAAGATGCTTTTTTACCAGTTTTTCTACCGCAGATTTGCTGATTCGCTTGCGGCTTTGGCTGCTGATAAACAATGCGTTGGCATCCACGCAGCCTCGGGAGGAGCGCACGGAAAGCCAATTCTGAATGGCCTGCTGACAGGCATCATTTAAGTAAACGATGCGTTCTTTATTGCCTTTGCCCAGTACACGCAGCTGATCGGCTTGTATATCCTTGATGTTCAGGCCGATCAGCTCGGAAATTCGCAGACCACAGTTCAGAAACAGGGTCAAAATGCAGTAATCACGCTCTTGATTGGCGCCGCCAATATTTTCCAAAAGTTGGATACTTTGATCCAGATCAAGATAGCGTGGCAGTGCTTTTTTCAGCCGCGGCGCATCCAGATCCTGCATGGGATTTTCAGAAATCAGCTTTGCTTTAACGGTCAAATACTTATAGAAGGAGCGAATGGCCGAAACCTTGCGCGCACGAGCCGAAGCGCCAAGACCTCGGTCACGGCTGAGAAAGTTCATGAAGCTGTATACGTCGGTCAGCGTGACCGCAGCAACAAATTCCAACGTAATATCATTAATGGAGATCCGGTCAAATTCCGAACTGCGTGCAACCAAACCTTTTTCCAGCTTGAGATATCGGAAAAAGGTGCGCAGATCAAGAAAGTATTCGTCCACGGTTTTTCGGGAATGCCCCTGAATGGTTTCGTGATAGGTCAGAAAATCACGCAGAATTGCGGGTGATTGTGTACGATAGTCCATAAGCCGTCAGAACGGGCCAAACGAGGGTTTTTGGCGTTTAGAACCATTTTCGCCCCTCTCGGGGTAAACAAAATCTTTATTTTGTTTACCTGACGGTTTCCGTTCCATACCTCCTCTCTGGGATATCAATGCTTTCTTCCGATCAATAATACGCCTGCCGCTTGGGCAGACTACAAAAAAATCATGCAGATGGGATGATTCCTTTGAGTCTGATTCTTTGCACCAGCAATTGCGTCTATCAATTGGATGGTTACTGCTCTTTGTCGCGTGCAGCATCGGGTGGTTTTCCGTGTCCACAGGATTCCTGTGTCAATTTTGTTCCAAGACGTCACATCAGCTTACAAAATGGCCGCCAGTGCTTCCCGGATGTTGCGCACTCGAATCAGTTGTAGCCCTTCCGGTTCGATCAGCTTGCTGCTGCGTTCGGGGATCAAACATTTGGTAAAGCCCAGCCGACGCACCTCAGACAGCCTCTGCCCCAATGCGTTGACCGAGCGCAGCTCTCCGGTCAAGCCGACCTCCCCGATGGCGGCAAGGTCACTGGGAACCGGGCGATCTCGAAAACTGGATGCCAATGCGATCAGCAGAGCCAGATCCGCAGCAGGCTCGTCCAAGGACAAGCCACCAATCACATTGATATACGCATCGCAATTGCCCAACAGCAAACCGCCGCGCTTTTCCAATACCGCAAGCAGCATCATGGCACGATTGTAGTCAAATCCGTTGCTGGAGCGTCTGGGATTGCCAAAATTACTACTACTCACCAAGGCTTGTACCTCGGCCAAAATGGGCCGAACGCCTTCCATGACGCAAGTCACACAGGTACCGGGCGTGTCCAGCGGACGGCCGGACAACAGTGTTTCCGACGGGTTTGGAATTTCCTCTAACCCGTTGTCCCCCATATCAAATACGCCGATCTCATTGGTTGCGCCGAAGCGGTTCTTGGCCGCACGCAGGATTCGGTAGGAATTGTGCGGATCGCCTTCAAAATAAAGCACACAGTCCACCATATGCTCCAATACCTTAGGCCCGGCAATAGCACCTTCCTTGTTGACGTGTCCGATAACAAAGACGGTGATCCCCTCCCCTTTGGCAAGCTGCATTAGGGTCATGGTACAATCTTTCACCTGCCCAACACTTCCCGGAGCAGTAGTCAAATCACCGTTATACAATGTTTGGATCGAGTCAGCGATCAACACGTCGGGTTTCAGTGCGTGTACTGCTTCCACCACATCCTCAAGACTGGTTTCCGCCAGCAGATAAAGCCCATCCCCACAGACCTTCAGCCGCTGGGCACGCAGCTTGATCTGCCGTTCCGATTCCTCGCCGGATACATACAAAACCTTTGTAAATTGGGCCAAACTGCCGCAAATTTGCAACATCAACGTGGACTTTCCGATACCGGGTGCACCGCCCACCAGAACCAGAGATCCTTTCACCGCGCCGCCACCCAATACCCGATCCAGCTCGGCCATGCCGGTTTGAAAACGAAGCTCATCGGTCGTTTCCACCTGCGCCAGAGAACGCACGCGGCTTGCAGCCGGGGCGAGCAATCCGCTTCGCACACTTGTGGCGGCCGACTTGCTTTTGGACTTGGTCTCGGCAGGCTGCTCCACCAATGTATTCCACGCCCGACAGGCCGGACATTGACCGGCCCATTTCGGGGTTTCATTTCCACACTCAGTGCAATAAAAAACCGTTTTTGTTTTCGCAGGCATAGAGAAGCTCCCCTTCCTGTTGGCTTTCGTGATAGTTTAAGTATGCCCCTGCCAGGGCAGCGGCCAGTTTTTTCTGGTATTCCGGAGACTGAAGCAGCCGATCTTCCTGCGGATTGGACAGAAAACCACATTCAACCAAAATTGCTTTACAGCTTATGTGGTTCATAAGGTATACGCCACTGGGAACCGCAGCCGGTTTGCGTTGGTTGCTCGGGTCCAACACATTCTGCAATGTCGATTGCGTCACCTTAGCAAACGGTAAGCTCAACTCTCCATTGGCATAAAAAACCTGTGCACCGTGGTATTGGCTGTCGGGATAGGTGTTCTGATGGATACTGATCACCACGGGATTTTCCAGCGCCTCAATGGTGGCGACACGATTTTTCAGGTCAGATACCTTCTTCTGTCGCAGCGTATCGGCACTTTCATCGTGCAAAGAAACATCGCTGTCCCGCAGCAGTACGGTCGGCACACCGTACAAACCGAAAATTGCATCCAGACGCAGTGCTACGGCTAAATTGATGTTGCTTTCGATCGCGCCGGAAACCGAAACTGCGCCCCCATCCTCTCCTCCGTGACCGGCGTCGATCACCACGATTTCTCCGCAGAAACGAGCCGGGGCAAGGACGGGGTGTGACGCAAGGTCAAAGTTGCTCCAAACTGCCACACCCAGTAAAACTGCGGCAAGCAGAACAGAAATTACGACCCGACACCTGTGTTTCAAGCAAATCACCCCCTCATCACTTTATGAAAGGGGATTCTGCCGTATACATATTAATTATAGCATAACCACAAGGGGATGAAAAGTGGTTTCCAATCGAGCGTTGTCGCATAAGATAGAGCGAAGGGGGATCCCCTCCCCTTACAACGCTGACAAGGAGGAATGCGGTTTGAATACCGAACACAATAACAATATGTCCTGCGCCGACGGCTGCGGCACCATGCCGGCCTGTGCGCCGCTGGCTGTACCCTATGTTCCGTTCCAGCAAACCGGGAGCAAACGGTACGACCACGCAGATGCACTGAACAACGGTACGCTGTTTCCCGGATTGAATCTCCCGTTCAAGGCGAACATCAAGGCAGCCGACGTGGTGGATGGTCCTTTGGCTGAGCTTCAGGCGCTTGAATTTGTTCTGGTAGAGCTGGCCCTTTACTTGGACACCCATCAGGGCGATCAGGAGGCCTTTGCTTTGTTCCAGAAATACGCCGCGCTGGAGGAAGAAGGCCGGAAGCGCTACGAAGCCATGTATGGCCCTCTAACCAAATCGGCTGCCGCCAAATGTGACAAATATAAATGGCTGACCGACCCGTGGCCCTGGAACTATCCGGAAGGAGGGGCTAAATAATGTTTATTTATGAGAAGAAATTGCAGTACCCCGTTAAGATCAAAAACTGTAACCCCAAACTGGCCGCCGTCATTATCAGTCAATACGGCGGCCCGGACGGCGAATTGGGCGCTTCGCTTCGCTATTTGAGCCAACGTTACTCGATGCCCTACCCCGAATTAAAGGGTCTTTTAACCGATATCGGTATGTCGGTTGGAAAATCGCCCCTTCCTTTGTGCATTTAATCTGGTTTTACAAAAAAAATACTGTCATATTTAGTAAAATATTACACAAACATCTTGTATTCTCTGTAAAATTATGTTACCATAATAACAACTATTAGTGGTTTTACTCCGTTTGCTGTTCTCCGCACAGTAAATGGCATAAAAACCAACGCACAACTATAATTAAGCTCGAAAAGGATGTGTTTTTATGGCAACCACCGCCACAAAGAATGCACAGCAGGTCAAACCCAGAAGAAAAGGTATCAGTATTGCGTTTAAGATCATCATTGTTTCCATTCTTTGTATTGTTGGTGCGCTTCTCTATGCACAGGCCACCTCGACCAACATTGCATCGGATAAGTTGGTTGAGAATGCCAAGGACAACCTGTCCAAGCTCGCAGAGTCCAAGGGTAAGTCGCTGGAAGACTTCATTGTCGCCCAGAAAACCATGACCCGCGGTATTGCAAACAACGGTACGGTCATTGAGGCTTGCCGTCAGTTTGCTCAGACCGGTGTCCCCAACCCCGCCCTTCAGCGTGAGCTGGCCGATTACCTGGGCCAGATGCAGGCCGACTCGGGAAATCTGTATGAGAACCTGTTCTTCACCGCCGGTTCCACCGGTTATGCCGACTGCTTAAACAACAACACGCTGCACGATGTCGGCGAGGAACACTTCTATCTGCAGTGCCTTGAAAACGGTTACTTCTTCGGCAACAACATCTCCCCTGTCACCGGAAATCCCGTTTACGTCATTTCCTACGCCATCAAGGATCCTGCCACGGGTGCGGTGATCGGTAGCGTTAACAACTCCATCGATATGGCGACCATGTCCCGTACTTTGATCGCAGACAACAACTATGACATTGAGTTCCTCGATCTGGAAGGTACCGTCATCGCCTCTCCCAATGTCGACGCCATTCTGACTCTGAACCTGGCCAAGGCCACTCCGGACGACTGGAACAATATGTTCAACACCGGCATTGGCGTGCTTGACTATGCGGACGATGCCACCGGCACCGCAAAATATGCCGGCTTTGCCCGTACCGAAAACTTCGTATGCCGCGTTTCTGTTGATGATACCACCTTTGATGATGAGCGTGCCGAGATTCGTGATTCCCTGCGCCGTGTCATCGTCATTGCAATCATCGTATCTGTTGTGGTAATGACTCTGCTTCTGCTGACCATCATCAGCCCGCTGAGAAGAGCTACGGTTACCATCAACAAGCTTGTGCGCGACATTAACGCCGGCAAGGGTGATTTGACCACACGCATTAAGATCCGCAGCATGGACGAAGTCGGTCAGATCAGCGACAGCATGAATATGTTCATCACCACACTGCAGAATGTTATGAGCTTGGTGGGCAATAACTCTGACCGACTCAACAGCATCACCAATATGATGAACGACAACATTTCCACCACCAACAGCGAAATCAAGAACGTGACCAGCATCATGCAGAACATGTCCTCCTCCTGTGCAGGCACCGCTTCCTCGGTATCCCAGGCAACCGAGCAAATTGAGGTCGTGGCAGAGCTGATCAACAACATGTACGAAGAGGCCAGAGCCAAGTCCGAAGAGGCACGTGGTATCCTCGCCCGTGTTGCTGCGATCCGCGAAGGCACCATGCAGGGCCTTGCCAAAAACGATGAGTTCGCAAACAAATCCGTTGCTGAACTTTACGCAAGTATGGAAGCCGCCCGTGAGGTCGATAAGATCACCAACTTTACCGATCAGATCCTCAGCATCGCAGGTCAGACCAACATCCTCGCCATCAACGCTTCGGTCGAGGCTGCCAGAGCCGGTGAAGCCGGCAAGGGCTTCAAGGTGGTTGCTGATGAGATCCGTAAGCTTGCAGATGACTCCAGAAAGACCGCCAACAACATCCAGGGCGTTCTCAACCACGTGGTTGTCAGCGTAGACGACTTGTCCGACAAGGCCGCAATCATTGCCCAGGCTTTGACCAACGACAAGGAAACCGCCCGTCAGGGTCTGGAAGGTCTTACCCAGGCATATCAGGGCGACATCTCCAACATGGCTGCCTCCATGGACGGCCTGGCCGAGACCAGCTCCAACGTTCAGCACTCGCTTATGTCCATCAAGTGCTCGGTGGATGAGCTCAATGCCGTCATCGGTGACACCGTAGAGGGTATCAACGAAGCAACCGCTTCTACCATGGGCATTGCCAGAAACATCTCCAGCATTACCGCAGAATCTAAGAACAACATGAACATCTCCAACGAAATGCAGGACGAAGTTTCTCGCTTCAAGTTCTAAGCTACTCAAAGGGGCCGTAAACGATATCGTTTACGGCCCCTTCTTTTTTGCGCATAGTTCCTTTACACTATCTCGCAATGCAATATCTCCGTTTTATAGGCATCCAATTTCCCGGTAGAGCGGTAAGAAACACGAAAGGTCATGGGCAATTCCCAAAAGCTCACCTCGATGATATGCCCCGGAAAAACAACGATTCGCTTGATCACTTGGCATGCCACCGCATCCCCTATACTCTCGTTGAAAGCCAGAATACGCTCCACCACCTCCGCAATGGGTTGAAGCCTTGTTTCTGTCGTTGGATATTCCTGCGCCAATCGATCCATGTGGCGTTGCAGAGCAAGCATCTCGTCATCCAAATGTCGCCTTTGCATACGAAACTCCTCGGGCGATATTTCGTTGGAAAGTCTTAGATCCAAAAGCCGAATCTTCTTGCTTTGTGCGGCTTCTATTTTTTTCTTCAGCGTCGTAGCCATACTGCTGTAGCCGCCGGTGCTTATTTCAGAACAAATCTCCGCCAATATCTCATTCTTAATCACCTGCTTGTCTTGGACAAGCAGGTTTAACAAATATGCAACCACATATTTCAGACTTTTGTCGCTGGCCCACGCAGACTTACTGCACTCTGCCTTTCGGAAGGCCGCCGCTTTAACATGGTTTGCACAGTTCCATGCCCTGGTGCTGCCCACGGAGTTCTTTTTCGTTTTACTGACAAAACGCTCACCACATATGCCGCAAAAGATCTTGCCCGATGCCCAGTACCGGTTGGAGTATCGTGTGGTTTGCTGCTGCTTTGATGTACTTCGTCTTGACAGCTCCGCCTGCGTTGCCTCCCAGGTCACCCGATCAATGATTGCGATCTCCGGGTGATGATCCTTGATGTATACGATATCTTCCTGCCCTCGATTGCAGCGTTTTTTGTGATCGAGATAGCTTTTGGTGTAGGTTTTTTTCTGTGCCAAATCGCCCACATACTTTTCGTTTCTCAACAGGCGGAGAATGACCGTACTTGACCAGTCATTTTTGTATTTCGCTCTCCCATCCGGATCACAGGGCCGGATCCCTGCTTGCTTGAGTTCTTTGGCGATCATCTGCGTCCCTTTCCCCTCCACCAAATACTTGTGGAAAATCAGCCGCACGATCTCGGCCTCTTCTTCCACCAAATGCAGCTTACCCCCTTCCACCCGATACCCAAGCAGAGAACGGCCAAACACAACGCCTTTCTCCATCTGCCGCTGTTGCCCCCATTTGACCCGCTCTGAGGTCTTGCGGCTTTCCTCCTGCGCCAGCGCCGCCATAATGGTAAGCCGCAGCTCCGCATCGGGCTGTGAGGTATCGATCCCATCCAACACAAATTTTATGGATACACCGATCTCCTGCAGCATTCTTGTATAACGGATGGAGTCCAGAACATTACGGGCAAACCGGGAAACCTCCTTGGTAATGATATAATCCAGCTTACCTTCCATCGCATCGGAAATCATGTCACGAAACCCTTGCCGTTTCTGTGTTTGTGTGCCGCTGATGCCCTCATCGGCATATACCTTAACCAGTTCCCAGTCGGGATTTTTATTGATTTCTGCAGTAAAAAATCGAATCTGGCTTTCCAAGCTGTTGGCTTGGTCATCGCTGTCCGTGCTTACTCTTGCGTAAGCTGCCACTCGGATTTTCTTCACCGCACTCCGCCTTTTCCTGGTTCATTTTTCTACTACCCCTCCCCCATCATTTCGTCGGCACAAATTTTGAAACTCGGTTTCTGTAATAAGCTTTTTTTCCTTTAGCTGCTTATAGATGCCCCATTTCAGTTTTTCGTTAAAAGCGTTCTTTTGCTCTTGTGACAACGCAATTTTGACCACAGCACACACATCCTTACCCAATGGTATGCATTTGTGGCCTGTCCCTTCCCCTTTTCTGCGCTTTTTGATGAGCAATATCGATGCGCTGGTAGGTACAGAAGAACTGGGGCACTTGGAAATGATCGGCGCCATCATTCATCAACTGACCCGCAATCTGAATGAAGATCAAATTAAAACCGCGGGATTTGACACCTACTTTGTGGACCGCACCACCGGCGTCTATCCGACGGCCGCTTCGGGCTTCCCGTGGAGTGCCGCTTCTATGGCGGTCAAGGGCGATGTCATCGCAGACTTGACGGAAGATCTGGCGGCCGAGCAGAAAGCCCGCGTAACCTACGACAACATTTTGCGTTTGTCCGATGACCCCGATGTAAATGATGTGATTCGCTTCCTGCGGGAACGTGAAGTCGTTCACTTCCAGCGCTTCGGCGA
>JAZSCJ010000041.1:0-11311 GCA_045602885.1 Oscillospiraceae bacterium | reverse complement strand
CATCCCGGTGCATACCGTGTTGGATCTGGCGTGCGGAACCGGCTCGCTGACGGCCGAGCTTGCCCTGCGCGGTTATGAGATGATCGGTGTGGATCAGTCGGGCGAAATGCTGGCGGTGGCGGCCGAAAAGTGCCGGGGGCTGACCGTGAAGGAGCCGCCCATGTTCCTGTGTCAGAGCATGGAGAAGCTGGACCTGTACGGCACCATTGACGCCTGCGTTTGTTGCCTGGACAGCGTAAATTATGTCACACGGCCCGCTGCGCTCAAGCGGGCTTTTTCGCGTGTGCATTTGTTTTTGATGCCCGGTGGCCTGTTTGTCTTTGATGTTAAGACACCCGAAGCGCTGCAAGCTGCGGATGGCGAGGTTTTTCTGGACGAGACCGAGGATACCTACTGTGTCTGGCGTGCCGATTATTCGCCCAAGCGCCGCATTTTGACCTATGGCATGGATATATTCCGTCAACGGGAAGATGGCGCCTGGGATCGGGGCGAAGAGGTACATGAGGAATACGCCTATGGTCTGGATGAGCTGGAGCGTTACCTGCGGCAGGCCGGGTTTGTCGATGTACGGTGTTGGGGAAATCTAAAACTACGCGCACCCCGATCCGGGGAAGAGCGAGTCTTTTTCACTGCGCGAAAGGAGCAGTAATAAACCATGGATCAAATTATTCGCATGATTGCAAAGGACGCGCCAATCAAGGCTTCGGCCATCAGCGCCCGTGATCTGGTGGAACGGGCACGGAATATCCATACCCTTCTTCCGGTGGCCACCGCCGCGCTGGGGCGTACGCTGATGGGTGCGTCCATGATGGGCGATGCCTTGAAAGAGGAAAAGGGCGCACTGACCTTGCAAATCAAGGGCGGCGGCCCTCTGGGTACCATTCTGGTGGTTTCCGACAGCCAGGGCAATGTGCGCGGCTATGTGCAAGATCCCTTTGTGGATCTGATGGAAATTGAGCCGGGCAAGCTGGACGTGGGTGCCGCTGTGGGTACGGCCGGTACGCTGACGGTGATGAAGGACATTGGCTTGAAAGAGCCTTATGTGGGCTCGATCGGCCTGTTTTCCGGCGAGATCGCCGACGATATTGCCATGTATTTTGTGGAGAGTGAGCAGATTCCCACGGCCTGCGCCCTTGGCGTATTGGTGGGCGTGGACCAGTCGGTCACCAGCGCAGGCGGTTACTTGATCCAACTGCTGCCCGGTGCCGACGAGTCGGTGATCGAAAAAATCGAAGCCGGTGTGCGCCGGGTGGGTTCGGTCAGCCGCGCGCTGGAAAGCGGCATGAGTGCCGAGGATCTGCTGCGTGCCGTGCTGTCCGATTTTGAGCTGGAGGTTCTGGAAACACACCCGGTGGAGTACCGCTGCTATTGCAGCCGGGAACGGGTGTCCCGCGCACTGATCAGCATGGGGCGTGAAGAACTCAACGCCATGATCGAGGATCAGGGCAGCGCCGAACTGACGTGCCAGTTTTGTGATGCCGTGTATCAGTTCAGCAAACAGGAATTGGAAGAACTGCTGGCCGGTATGTGAGCGCTTGCCACCGATGCGATAATCTGGTATAATTTTTGCAATTGACATTCGCGTGTTCCGTCGGAAAAACAGGAGGACAGTCAGACTTTGCAGGAGATTTCCAATTTTCTCAACCATATGGATTGGAGCAGCTTGCTTCAATTGCTGCTGCGCGTGGCGGCGGTGCTGATTTGCGTGATGGTTCATGAGGTCAGTCACGGTCTGGCGGCTTATCTGCTGGGTGATCCCACCGCCAAGGCACAGCACCGACTTTCCCTTAATCCAATGCGGCACATTGATCCCTTTGGCGCGCTGATGATGCTTGTGGTGGGGTTTGGCTGGGCCAAGCCGGTGCCGGTGGATATGCGTTATTTCAAGAAACCCCGAAGCGGCATGGCGATCACGGCGCTGGCGGGGCCGGTTTCCAATTTTGTGCTGGCCTATTTGTTGCTGTTGCTGGCCTATCTGGTATTGGGTCTGCTCTATGTCACCGGGGCGGTGATGACGGATTTCTGGTTTGGCCTGATCGATTTTCTTACGCTGCTGTGTGCGCTGAGCATCGGTCTGGGCGTGTTCAATCTGATCCCGTTTCCGCCGCTGGACGGATCCAAGGTGCTGGGCGCATTCCTGCCCGAGCGCATCTATTGGAAGATTCTGCGCTATGAGTTTGCCGGTACGTTTGTGCTGATGGCGCTGCTGTGGCTTGGCGTGCTGGACGGTGTGCTGGCCGTGGTGTGCGATCGGGTCAGCAATTGCCTGCATTTTCTGGCCCAGTGGCCGCTTTATCTGCTTATAAAATAATCGTAAAGAGAGGAGGGAGATCAATGGAAACGCCTGTATTCCACCTGGAAAAGGTGGTAAAGGCCAAGCTGGAGGACAGAGAGGACTTTGTCGGCCCGCTGGACTTGATTTTGCATCTGCTGAGCAAGAACAAGATGGAGATCAAGGACATCCAGATCTCCCTGATCCTTGACCAGTATTTGGAGTGGATGGAAACGCGCAAGCGCATGGACCTTGAGGTGGCCAGTGAGTTTGTTTCCATGGCAGCACATCTGGTCTACATTAAGACCCGTATGCTGCTGTCCATCCATGACGAGGAAGCGCTGTCGGAAATGGAGCAGCTGATCGCATCGCTGGAGGAACATCAGCGCCACGAAAACTACAACAAGATCAAAGCGCTGGTGCCCAATATGGCGGCGCGTTATACCATCGGCCGGGATTACATCACTAAAGTCCCCGAGCATCTGCCGGTGGACAAGGTTTACCACTACGTTCACGACCGGGAAGACCTGCGCCGTACCATGCTGGTGGTGCTGGATCGCATCGGAAACAAGCTGCCGCCCCCGGTGGCCGCATTTCAAGGCATCGTGGGTCGTGAGCCATACCCGGTGTCCGATAAGGCGTCTGAGATCGTGCAGCGTCTGTTAAGCTTTGGCGTGACCCGATTTCGCGCTCTGTTTAAGGGCAATCGAAGCCGATCGGAGATCGTGGCCACCTTTATTGCGGTGTTGGAATTGTGCAAGGCCAAGCGCGTACGTCTGGCCGGGACCGAAACCGATTGTACCGTGACGTGCACCGGCGAAGATGCCGCGATGGAAGGATTTACCGCCGATACCTATTGAGGAAGGGAGTGTATCCCGTGGAATTGAAAGAAATGCAGGCCGCTCTGGAGGCCGTCCTGTTTGCCGCCGGTGAGCCGGTCAGCGTGGAGCGTATCTGTATGTCGCTGGATGTGGACCGTGCCACCGTGGATGCGGTGTGTCAGCGTCTGGCCGATGATTACAGCTATGAGCGCCGCGGCCTGCGTCTGGTGCGCATGGATAACAGCTATCAGCTTTGTTCGGCGCCCGAATACGCCGATCTGATCCGCAAAACCTTTGAAAGCCGCAAGCCGGCCAAGCTGTCCCAGCCTGCGCTGGAGGTTTTGTCGGTCATTGCATACTATCAGCCGGTCACCCGTGCCTACATCGACCAGGTGCGCGGCGTGGACAGCTCCTATACCGTGGGTCTGCTGCTGGAGCGTGAGCTCATCGAAGAGGCCGGTCGACTGGCTGTGCCCGGTCGCCCCATCCAGTACCGTACCACTAAAAACTTTCTGCGTTCGTTTGGTTTGTCCTGCCTGGAAGAGTTGCCGGAACTACCTTCTTCGGCGAGCGAAGATGGCCAGTTGACTATGGAGATGCAGGCTCGTCTGGAGCAACTGCGTGAGGAGCAGGAAGGGGAAGCGGCCGCACAGCAGGCGGTATCCGAGTTATGATGTGGTTTATCATACCGGGCGGTATTCTGGTGGCACTGTTCTTGCTGTGCCAGATCCGCATCGGTGCATTGGTCGATTACGGGTCGGCCGGTCTGTTTTTGAAGCTTAAGTTTGGCCCGTGGTTTCTTTCTGTACTGCCCAGCGAGGAAAAGCCGAAGAAACGCAAAGAAAAGGCTTCCAAACCGGCCAAACAAACGCAAAAAACAGCCCAGGAGCAGCCGAAACCCAAGCGCAGCGTGAAAGATACCATCGCCCTTGTGCGTGCGTTTGTGCCGTTGGTTGGAGAAGCGGCCGGGCATATGATGCGAAAAATCCGTATCGATGTTCTGAAGATCCATGTGATTTGGGCCAGCTCCGATCCGGCATCGGCCGCCATGGGCTACGGTGCCGGCAATGCCCTTTTGGGTATGCTCTGGCCGGTGTTTGAGCATAATTTCAAAGTAAAAGAGCGCGACTTGCGTGTGGATGTGGACTTTGAGCGCAGCACACCGGTCGTGACCATAAGCGCCCGGGCCACGCTGACCATCGGACAGGGACTGTCACTGGGGTTTCGCTTGGGCATAAAAGCGTGTAAAATTTACCTCGGCTTTGGCCGGGGCGGCAAACAAAACATAGAAAAGGCGGTGCAAGCATGAGCGAAAAGAACCATCCCATCAATGATATGATGAGTACGACCATGCAAAAGATCCGGGAGATGGTCGATGCAAATACCATCGTCGGCCAACCCATTTCCACCCCCGAGGGCATGACGCTGATCCCTGTGTCCAAGCTGTCCTTTGGGTTTGCTTCGGGCGGTTCCGACTTTGTGGGAAAAAACCATAAGCCGGGCGATACCAACACCTTTGGCGGCGGAAGCGGTGCCGGAGTGAACATTACCCCGGTGGCCTTCCTGGTCGTCCGGGGCGATTCGGTGCGCCTGTTGCCCGTGGATCCTCCGGCCAACAACACGCTGGATCGGGCCCTTGAGATGGCGCCCGAGCTGGTGGATAAAGTTACCACCTTTTTGGATAAGAAGAAAGAGGATAAGCAGACTTTCTAAGGGGATACTCTCATCATCTGTGATGATGGAGTGATGACAGTGAAGCGATGCATGACGGCGGTTTTGACTGTCCTGCTTTTGATTTCTTCGGCAGCAGCCGAGCCATCCGGCCCGCCCGCACTCTCCGCGCAATGCGCCGTTTTGGTGGATGGAGAGAGCGGGCGGGTCCTGTTTGAGCAAAACGCGCATCAGAAGCGGGACATTGCCAGCATCACCAAGCTGATGACGGCGCTGGTGGCGGTGGAGCACGCCGAGCGTCTGGACGAGGAAGTGACGATCCAGCCGGAGTGGACCGGTGTGGAAGGCTCGTCCATCTATCTGAAGCCGGGTGAGGTCATTACGCTGGAGACCTTGCTGTACGGTTTGCTTCTCAACTCGGGCAACGATGCCGCCGTTGCCGTGGCGGCCCATTGTGCCGGAAGTGTTGAGGCGTTTGTGGCGCGGATGAACGAGCGTGCGGCCGAACTGGGCATGGAGCAAAGCCATTTTACGAATCCCAACGGATTAAGTGAGCAGGGGCATTATTCCACCGCCTATGACATGGCGCTGTTGGCCCGGGCTTGCAGCCGAAACGAAACGATAAGCCGGATTGTCGCCACACGCTCCATCACAAAGGGTGAGCGCACCTTTACCAACCACAACAAGCTGCTGTGGCGCTATGAGGGCTGCACCGGCATGAAGACCGGATATACCGAGCGAGCCGGGCGCACGCTGGTGTCCAGCGTGCAGCGAGGAGAGCGCACGCTTATTGCGGTGACTTTGAATGCGCCCAACGACTGGGCCGATCATGCGGCGCTGTTTGATTACGGCTTGCAGGTTTACACCCGGCAGGTGCTCTGCACCCGAGGCAAGGTGGTATGTCGTGTTCCCGCGGAGGACAGCCTTTCTCCCTTTGTGATGGTGGTCACGGCGCAGGACGTAGTTTATACGCTTTCCGGTGCCGAGCAGGTGCAGGCCAAGCTGACGCTGCCCGAATATGTGCAGGCACCGGTATACCCGGGGGCTGTGCTGGGCAAGCTGTCATTTTATTTGGAAGATACCTTGATCGGTGAGACCGATCTGCTTGCCGGGGATACAGTGCGGCGGAATGTGGTGGAGCATCGCACGCTGGTTCGGCGCATTATGGATTGGTTTGGCCAGACATAGGAGGGGTGCATATGGAAGAGCGCCTGCAAAAAATCCTTTCCGCTGCCGGGGCTTGTTCCCGTCGGGCGGCGGAGAGCTACATTCTGGACGGTCGAGTGACCGTCAACGGCGAAATTGCTCATCTGGGACAAAAGGCCGACCCCGATTGTGACAGCATCGCCCTGGACGGCGTTTTGGTGAGCAAGCCGGCGGAGGAATTTCTCTACTTCATGCTCCACAAGCCGGTGGGTTATGTAACTACGCTGTCCGATGAGCAGGGAAGACCGTCGGTGGCCGATCTGATTGGGGATATTCCCGTCCGTGTCTGGCCGGTGGGCCGATTGGACCAGAACTCCGAGGGGTTGCTGCTTTTGACCAATGACGGCGAGGTGACCCATAAATTGCTCCACCCCAGCTTTCGGGTGGAGAAGGAGTACCATGTCTGGGTGAACGGCTCCATTTCCCGAGCGTTGCCCATCCTGCATGGGCCGCTGTACCTTGATGGTGAGCGGTTGGCCCCAGCGCAGATCGATGTGCTGCAGGAGCAAGCCGATCACGGAAAACTGCGCTTTGTGATCCACCAGGGAAAAAAGCGACAGGTGCGCCGCATGTGCGCGGCCGGAAATCTGAAGGTAACGCGGCTGCAGCGCGTCCGCGAGGGAGAGCTGCTTCTGGGTGACCTGCCCTTGGGGAAATGGCGCGCGTTGACAGCACAGGAAGTGCAATACATCAAAAAACATTAAATTTGCAAGTAGATTGGTGCATAACTTGCAAATAGAACTTGCATTTTTGTAAAAAGACAGATAAAATTAGGGGTAATAAACGAAAACTTTCATTTTTGTAGCTGCGTTTCTTGCGCAGAGAAGGGATTCGAGATGCCCAAGGACATTCTTCAACTGATTCAGGAAAATATGACGACCTTTTCCAAGGGTCAGAAGCGGATCGCAGGCTTTATCCAGGAGTCTTACGATAAGGCGGCGTTTATGACGGCCAGCAAGCTGGGCAAGACGGTCAATGTCAGCGAATCGACGGTGGTGCGCTTTGCCGCGGAGCTGGGTTATGACGGTTATCCTGCTATGCAGCGCGCCTTGCAGGAAATGATTCGCAGCAAACTGACTTCCATCCAGCGCATTGAGGTGGCCAATGACCGCCTGTTTGACCATGACGTGCTGACCACCGTGATGCAGTCGGACATGGAAAAAATCCGTATGACGCTGGAGGAGTGCAACCGCGCCGACTTTGCTGCCGCGGTGGATGCCATTTCCGATGCCAAGCGCATTTACATCTTGGGCGTGCGCTCTTCGGTGGCCATCAGCAGCTTTTTGGGCTTCAATTTTAATCTGATTTTTGGCAATGTGGTGCAGGTACATAGCAACTCTGCCAGCGAGATGTTTGAACAGCTTCTGCGCGTGGGTGAGGGGGATGTGGTCATCGGCATCAGCTTTCCGCGTTATTCTCGCCGCACGGTGCAGGCGCTGCGCTTTGCCCGTGACCGGAAGGCGACCGTAATTGCCATCACCGACAGCGCGACCTCGCCGCTGGCGGAATGTTCCGACTTCAAGCTGTTGGCCAAAAGCGATATGGCATCCTTTGCCGATTCGCTGGTTGCGCCGCTGAGTTTGATCAACGCCTTGATCGTGGCGGTCAGCCATAAGCGCAGGGAAGATCTGTCATATACATTTGAAACGCTGGAAAAAATCTGGGACGAATACGAGGTATACGAAAAAGCAAAGCATGAAGTATGACTGTGTAGTGATTGGCGGCGGCGCTGCCGGTATGATGGCGGCCATTACCGCCGCATCCGGAGGGGCCGTCGTCGCCCTGTTGGAACGCAACCAGAAGGTGGGGCGCAAACTGTATATCACCGGAAAAGGCCGCTGCAATGTGACCAACCATTGCAGTGCTGAAGAAGTGCTGCGCAGTACGCCCTGTAACGGCAAGTTCCTTTACAGCGTGATGAATCGTTTTCCGCCCAGCAGCACCATGGATTTTTTTGAATCGCTGGGCGTAAAACTAAAAACCGAACGGGGCAACCGTGTGTTTCCGGCCTCGGATAAGGCGGCGGATGTTATTGACGCATTGCTTCGGGAGCTGCGCCGCAAAAAGGTGGAGCTGATCGAGACCCGGGCTACCGGACTGCAGATGCGCGACGGTGTCATCTGCGGCGTGACCACCGAAAACGGAGCGATTGCCTGTGACGCGGTCATTCTGGCTACCGGCGGCGTATCTTATCCGCTGACCGGCTCCACCGGCGACGGCTATGACATGGCCGCGGCGCTGGGCCATACCATCGTAGAACCCAAGGGCAGTCTGGTGCCACTGTGCTCGGACGATCCCTGCTGCGGGCAGATGCAGGGGCTTTCCCTTAAGAATACCGGCATGAAAGTGAAGAATCAAAAGGGCAAGGTGGTTTACCAGGACCAGGGTGAGATGTTGTTTACCCACTTTGGTATGTCTGGCCCCATGATCCTCAGTGCTTCGGCGCACCTGCGCCGCTTTGACAAAGAGCGGTACACCGTCTGTCTTGACTTAAAGCCGGCGCTGGACGAGGAAAAACTGGATGCCCGGCTGCTGCGCGAGTTTGAAGAGCAGTCCAATCGGGATTTTGGCAATGTGTTGGGGGCGTTGCTGCCCCGTGCCATGGTTCCGGTCATGGTGGAGCGCAGCGGTATCCCGGCCGATACCAAAGTACATTCCATTACCCGGCCTCAGCGCCGCCGTCTGCTGGAGCTTTTCAAGTGTTTTCCCATTGAATTGACGGGCACCCGGCCGGTGGAAGAGGCCATTGTGACCTCGGGCGGCGTCAAGGTTTCCGAAATTGACCCCAAAACCATGCAGTCCAAGCTGGTACCCGGCCTGTTTTTTGCCGGGGAACTGATGGATGTAGACGCTTATACCGGCGGATTTAATTTACAGATCGCCTGGGCGACCGGCTATGCGGCCGGGTTGGCTGCGGCGCAGACCCATAAGGAGGGGCAAGCATGAAATTTCAGAGTATTGCCATTGACGGGCCTTCCGGAGCGGGAAAATCCACTCTGGCAAAAATGGTTGCGGAGAAACTGGGCTTTCTCTATGTGGATACCGGCGCGATTTACCGCACGGTGGGCCTTTGCGCAAAGAAAAATGACGTAGACCCCAAGGACGCACCTGCCGTTATCGGCTTGCTGGACGGGATTCGCATTGAGATGAACTACGGCGAGGACGGCCTTCAGCATATGTATCTCAACGGAGAAGACGTTACCACCCAGATCCGTCAGCATGAGATCTCGGCCTACGCGTCGGCGGTGTCTGCCATTCCTGAGGTGCGTGCCTTCCTGCTGGAGATGCAGCGTGACATGGCCCGGACTCACAATGTGGTGATGGACGGCCGCGACATTGGCACGGTGGTTCTGCCCGACGCTACGGTCAAGCTTTTTTTGACGGCCGATGTGGAGGATCGTGCCCGCCGTCGCTACGATGAGCTGCTCATGCGCGGTCAGCAGGCCGATTATGAGAGTGTACTCAACGACATTAAGGTGCGTGACCACAATGACAGCACCCGTGCCTCGGCGCCTCTGCGCCAGGCGGAAGATGCACTTCTTTTGGATACCACCGGCTTTGCTTTGGAGCAGGGCTTTGAATTGGTGTTGAATACGGTACGGGAGCAGTTAAGCCGATGAATATGTTGTATCGATTTTTAGTGTGCCTGGTCTGGCCCTTTTTCAGTCTGGTTCACCCTTGCCGTCTGGTGGGGCGTGAGCGGCTGCCCCAGTCCGGCGGATTGTTTTGCGCCAATCATTCCGGGTTAAGTGACCCGGTTTGCCTTGTGCTGGCCCTGGGTCCCAAATGGCAGATCCACGCCATGGCCAAGGCGGAATTTATGCGCATCCCGGTGCTGGGCTGGCTGCTGCGAAAGATTGGCATGTTCAGCGTTGAGCGCGGTAAATCCGACGTAGGTGCCATTAAGACCGCCATGAAATACCTCAAAGGCGGAGAAAATGTACTGATTTTCCCCGAAGGCACTCGCATCAAGAATGGTGTGGACAAACACGGCAACGACAGCGAGGCCAAAACCGGCGCAGCCATGCTGTCGGCGCGTACCGGAGCACCGATTGTGCCGGTGTATATTCCGCCGAAAAAGCGCTGGTTTGGTGTGACCAAGATCGTCATTGGCCAGCCGTATCATCCCCAGTTGGAAAGCCGTAAGGGCAGCTCGGAGGAATACCGCGTCATCGCCGAGGAAATGCTGCAACGCATCTATGCTTTGGAGGAACAGTCAAAATGAAGCTGCAGTTGGCGAAATCGGCGGGTTTTTGTTATGGAGTGCGCCGTGCGGTGGAACTGGCTGAACAGACGGCGCAGCAGCAACCCTGTGTTATGCTTGGCTCGCTGATCCACAACCGCCATGTGACACGCCGACTGGAACAGTTGGGGGTGCAGGTGGTGGATCGCCTGGAGCAAGTGCCGCCCGACACCGTGGTTATTCTTCGCTCTCATGGTGAGGCTCGTGCGGTCCACCAGGATCTGATGGAGCGAGGCTGCCGTGTGGTGGATGCCGCTTGTCCCAATGTAACGCACATTCACCGCATTGTAGAGCAGGCGGAAGAGAAGGGGCGTACAGCAATCATTATCGGCAACCCCGCGCATCCCGAAGTCATCGCAATTGCCGGTTGGTGTGCCCATCCGGTGGTGCTGGGAGGGCCGGAAGAAGTGGAAGTCTGGCTGCACGCCCATCCGGAATATCAAGACCAACCGGTCACCGTGGTATCCCAGACCACTTCGACGCAGGCCCTTTGGAAGAGCTGCGTGGAAAAAATAAAAAAAGTGTGTACAAACGCAGAAATTTTTGATACAATATGTGGTGCTACGTGCAAACGGCAGGCTGAGGCGCAGGAACTTGCAGCCCGGTGTGACGCCATGATCGTCATCGGGGATCCCAATAGTTCCAACACGAAGCGCCTGGTCGAGCTGTGTGCCGCACTTTGTCCCACGGTGCTCGCTGTGGAGCAGGCCGATCAGTTGGATCCGGCCGATTTTAAGGATGCGGCTTTGGTTGGAATCACCGCAGGCGCTTCCACGCCTGGGTGGATCATAAAGGAGGTATTTGACAAAATGAGCGACGAAATTATGGAGATCGAGGAATCCTTCGCTGAATTGCTGGAGAAGTCGATCAAAACTTTGAATACGGGGGAGAAGGTTACCGGCGTAGTTACCGGTATTGCGCCGACGGAGATCTATGTGGATCTCGGCACCAAGCACGCAGGCTACATACCTGTGGCTGAGCTGACCGACGATCCCACGGTCAAAGTGGAAGACATCGTCAAGGTTGGCGATGAGATTGAGACCTACGTTATGCGCGTCACCGACGTGGAGGGCGTGGTCACCCTGTCCAAGAAGCGTC
>JAZSCJ010000040.1:0-4400 GCA_045602885.1 Oscillospiraceae bacterium | reverse complement strand
AGGGTGTTAACTTTGTCAACATCCGGGATGCCGGAGATCCGGTAGAGCTGGCCAAGTTTTACTCTGACCAGGGTGCCGATGAAATCGTTTTTCTGGATATTACCGCTACAAGCGATGACCGGGCCACCGTGGCCGACGTAGTGGAACGCACGGCCAACCAGGTCTTTGTTCCCTTGACGGTGGGCGGCGGCATTCGCACACTGGAGGATTTTCGTTTGCTGCTGCGTGCAGGGGCAGATAAAATTTCGGTCAATTCGGCCGCTGTATCCGATCCTACGCTGATTTCTCGTGCTGCGGAGCGCTTTGGCTCCCAATGCGTGGTGCTGGCCATCGACGCACGCCGCCGGGAAGACGGCACGTGGGAAGTGGTGGTGGCCGGTGGTCGCAAGGCTACCGGACTGGATGCGGTCGAGTGGGCCAGGCGTGGACAGGCGCTGGGTGCCGGGGAGATTTTGCTGACCTCCATGGATGCCGATGGCACTAAGGCCGGCTTTGATCTGGAGCTGACCCGTGCGGTCACTCAGGCGGTGTCCATCCCTGTCATTGCCTCGGGCGGCTGCGGCAGTCTGGAGCATTTTGCTGAGGTCTTTGAAGAAACCGGCTGCGATGCGGCTCTGGCAGCCTCGCTGTTTCATTTTGGCGAGCTGACGGTACCGCAGGTAAAAGAATATCTGAAAGGCCGGGACATTCCGGTACGGGAAACGCGATGAATTTGGATGAGCTGTTTCAAAAATCCGAACTGATCCCCGTCATCATCCAGGATGTGGACACCAGAGAAGTTTTGATGCTGGGCTTTACCAATCGTGAAGCGGTAGAAAAGACCATAGAAACCAAGACGGCTTGGTTTTGGTCGCGCAGCCGCCAAAGACTTTGGAACAAAGGGGAAGGCTCGGGCCATTTTCTGCATGTGCAGGAAATGTGGACCGACTGTGATACCGATACGTTGCTGTATCTGTGCAAACCGGACGGCCCGACCTGTCACACGGGAGCACGCAGTTGCTTTTTCCGTCAAATCAAAGGAGAGAATGAACCATGAACGAAGCATTGCAAAATTTGTATCGTGTGGTGTTGGACCGCAAAACCAATCCGCAGGAAGGCTCCTACACCTGTTATCTGTTTGAACAGGGAATCGATAAGATCTGCAAAAAGGTTGGCGAAGAGTCGGCCGAGACCATCATTGCCGCCAAAAACGGCGAGCAGCAGGATACGGTGGGGGAGATCTCCGATTTGATCTACCATCTGATGGTTCTGATGGTACAGCAGGAGATCCCGCTGGAAACGGTGCTGGAAGAGTTGGATCGTCGCAGCGCCAAAATCGGCAATTTGAAGCAGATGAAGCAGACCGACCGGGAAACTTGATGCTTACAAAGCAAACGCAAATTACGGTGATTGCCGTAATTTGCGTTTTTTTGCTAATATTTGGTGTTTTGTTATTGACGAAAATGATTGCAATTTGGTAAAATATTACCACTCCACAAAAAAGGGGAGCTGAGTATGAAACGTTTTGTTGCCTTTGCGATCACATTGGTGCTGCTGGTCGGCTCGGCTACCTGTGCCGCGGCAGGCCCGAAAGCGGCCAAGCCCGGGGATTTGGCAGAACAAGTACCGGGTGCGCATCCGAAAATGAAACCAAACGCAATGCAGGTCATGGTGGGTAGCGGTGTGTCGGCTGCCCTGCGAAACGAAAGTGCCATGATGGTGCCTTTGCGTATGCTTTCGGAGCAGTTGGTGGAACAGACTGCTTGGATCGCCGGGAGTGAAATGGCAACCTTTTTGAGCAATTCCATCGAGGGCAAGACAATCGTTCTGGATGCCGGGCATGGTGGCCGGGATGGCGGTGCGGTGTACGAACGCGTCTGTGAAAAAGACCTCAATCTGCAGGTGACCCACCGTGTCAAGGACATATTGGAAGGCCAAGGCTACCATGTGATTTTGACGCGTGCCGATGATACGTTTATCAGCTTAAAGGGAAGAGCCGAGATTGCCAATCAAGCTGGGGCAGACGCCTTTGTTGCGTTGCATTGCAACGCACTTTCCAATAACAAGCGCTACGAGGGAATCTATACTTACTATTACTCCGATACAAACGGAAGCGTGGAATTGTCTTCCGCCATTCAGTCGCAGATCTGCGGTACGACCGGTGCGGTGGACCGTGGGATTCGGTACGGAGATCTTTCGGTACTGCGCAATACCACGATGGGTGCGGCTTTGGTGGAGATGGGCTTCATGTCCTGCCATGCAGAGCTGGAACGATTGCGTAATCCCGATTATCAGGACAAGCTGGCGCAGGGGATTGCACAGGGGATCATTGATTATCTGAATACATAATTAAAACACCCCCGGCACATTTGTGCCGGGGGTGTTTTTCGTGGTAATCAGAACAGGCCGACGATCTTGCCGTTCTCATCCACATCAATGGCTTCGGCGGCAGGAACCTTGGGCAGACCGGGCATAGTCATGACTTCGCCGGTCAGGACGACCACAAAACCGGCACCGGCAGACACCTTGGCCTTGCGCACGGTGATGCGGTAGTTGCTGGGTGCGCCCAGCTTGGCCGGATCGTCCGAGAAGGAGTACTGGGTCTTGGCCATACACACGGGCAGCTTACCATAGCCCAGCTCTTCCAGCCGTGCCAGCTCCTTGGCTGCAGCCGGGGCGAAATCGACGCCATCGGCACCGTAAACACGGCGGGCAACCGCTTCGATTTTTGCGGTCAGGGGAGCGTCCAACTCGTAAGCGAAGGCAAACTTGTTTTCTTCCTCGTCGATGACACGCAGAACTTCACGGGCCAGTTCCTCGCCACCGGCGCCGCCCTTGCCCCAGACCTCAGACAGAGCTACATTGACGCCAAACTTGCCGCAGGCTTCACGGATCATGGCCAGTTCGGCCTCAGTATCGCAGTCAAAGCGGTTGATGGCAACTACAGCAGGCAGGCCGTAAACCCGGGTGATGTTTTCCACATGACGCACCAGGTTGGGCAGACCGGCTTCCAGAGCAGGCAGGTTTTCCTTGTTCAAATCAGCCTTGGCGCAGCCGCCGTGATGCTTCAGTGCACGTACGGTAGCTACAATGACCACGGCGTCGGGATTCAGACCGGCGTAGCGGCACTTGATGTCCAGGAACTTTTCGGCACCCAGGTCGGCGCCAAAGCCGGCTTCGGTGACCACATAATCACCCAGCTTGAGGGCGGTATCGGTGGCGGAGACCGAGTTACAGCCGTGGGCAATGTTGGCGAAGGGACCGCCGTGGATCAGAGCCGGGGTGTGCTCCAGCGTCTGTACCAGATTGGGCTTGATAGCGTCCTTGAGCAGGGCAGTCATAGCGCCCTCGGCCTTGAGGTCGCGGGCCAGAACCGGCTTATCATCGTAAGTATAGCCGACCACCATGCGGCCCAGACGCTCCTTCAGATCCTTCAGATCGGAAGCCAGACACAGCACGGCCATGATCTCGCTGGCGACCGTAATGTCAAAGCCGTCCTCGCGGGGGGTGCCGTTGGGCTTGCCGCCCAGACCGCACACGATGTTGCGCAGCTGACGGTCGTTCATATCCACGCAGCGCTTCCAGGTGATCTTGCGCACGTCAATGCCCAGGGTGTTGCCCTGCTGAATGTGGTTGTCCAGCATGGCGGCCAGCAGGTTGTTGGCGGCACCGATGGCATGGAAGTCGCCGGTAAAGTGCAGGTTGATATCCTCCATGGGCACCACCTGCGCGTAGCCGCCACCGGCCGCGCCGCCCTTGACGCCGAATACGGGGCCCAGAGAGGGTTCACGCAGGGCCAGAACGGTCTTTTTGCCCAGCAGGGAAAGGGCATCGGCCAGACCGACGCTGGTGGTGGTCTTGCCCTCGCCGGCGGGGGTGGGGTTAATGGCGGTAACCAGAATCAGCTTGCCCTTACGGGGTGCGTCCTTGAGTGCAGTAATGTCGATCTTAGCCTTAACGCGACCATAAGGCTCCAAAGTGTTTTCATCAATGTTCAGCTTGGCGGCGATTTCAGTAATCGGGAGCATTTCAGCGGCCTGTGCGATTTCGATGTCAGATCTCATAATAAAATCTCCTTTTCATCTTTTCGGTGTGCGCCCAAGCAAAAAGGGCGCACTACACGGAATTGGTAGTGCGCCCAGACGGTCGGCATGCAAGGCGATACTCCATGTGGTCGTCCCACTTCCGTCAGTTATATCGCACTTTACTTGTACCACTTGTGGCTGTTTTTGTCAAGCCAACTGTTGCAATTTGGGCGATTTCGTATATAATATATCTATTCGCAAGTTTGACTTTGTTTGAGTTTTGTAAGGTTAAGGAGTGTTCCCCATGGCAGAGGAAACCATCAGCCAGAATTTTATACACGATTTCATTGACGAGGATATGGCCCAGGGCGGTCGCTGCGAAGGGATGCAGGTTCA
>JAZSCJ010000039.1:0-5365 GCA_045602885.1 Oscillospiraceae bacterium | reverse complement strand
CTTGGCAGCGGGGTTGAAGCGGAACATGTTCCAGTAGCCGCACTCAACAGCCTTCTTCATCTCAGCCTGGCAGTTGGTCATGCCGCCCTTGATGGAGTGCATCTCGCAGGGAGCGTAGGCAACGATCAGCGAGGGGCCGGGATAGGCCTCAGCCTCGGCAATGGCCTTGAGGGTCTGGTTCATGTTGGCGCCCATGGCGATCTGAGCCACGTAGACGTAGCCATACTGCATGGCGATCTCGGTCAGCGACTTCTTGGCCATGGCCTTACCGGCAGCGGCAAACTGAGCCACCTGGCCGATGTTGGAGGACTTGGAAGCCTGGCCGCCCGTGTTGCAGTAGACCTCGGTATCGAAGACGAAGATGTTGATGTCCTCGCCGGAAGCCAGCACGTGGTCCACGCCGCCGAAGCCGATGTCGTAGGCCCAGCCGTCGCCGCCGAAGATCCACACCGACTTCTTGGCCAGGTATTCCTTCTTGGCCAGAATGGCGGGAGCCACAGGGCAACCGGCCGCAGCAGCGGCTTCCAGCTCGGTGACCAGAGCCTTGGTAGCCTCGCTGTTGGCAGCGCCGTCTTCCTTGGTGTCCACCCACTTCTGGATGGCAGCCTTGGTCTGTGCGGGGGTCTGCTCGGCCTGCATCATCTCATCCAGCTTGCCGGCCAGCTGCTCACGGATGGTCTTCTGACCCACATACATACCCAGACCGTGCTCGGCGTTGTCCTCGAACAGGCTGTTGCACCATGCCGGGCCGTGGCCGTCGGCATTGACGGTGTAGGGAGAGGTGGCAGCCGGGCCGCCCCAGATGGAGGAACAGCCGGTGGCGTTGGAGATGTACATACGCTCGCCGAAGAGCTGAGTGATCAGGCGGGCATAGGAGGTTTCGGCACAGCCGGCGCAGGAGCCGGAGAACTCCAGCATGGGCTTCTTGAACTGGCTGCCCTTGACGGTCAGTGCGGCCACAGCGTCCTTCTGGGCAACCTGATCGACCATGTAATCATACACGCCGTGCTGCTCGGCCTGGCTCTCCTGGGAAACCATGGTCAGCGCACCGGCGGGACAGACGTTAGCACACACCGAGCAACCCATGCAGTCCAGGGGGCTGATGGCCATGGTGAACTTGTAAACACCCTTGCCCTTGCCGGCCTTGATGTCCACGATCTTGGCGGCGTCGGGCGCGGCAGCGGCCTCGGCCTCGGTCAGCGCGAAGGGACGGATGGTAGCATGGGGACAAACGTAAGCACACTGGTTGCACTGGATGCACTTGTTCTCGTCCCAGGTGGGCACGGTCACAGACACACCGCGCTTCTCATAGGCGGATGCGCCCAGCTCGAAGGTGCCGTCGGCATGGGGCAGGAAGGTGGAGACAGGCAGGCTGTCGCCATCCATGCGGCTGACGGGATCCAGAATGCTTTCCACCATCTTGACCAGCTTGGCAGCGCCCTTGTGCACGCCGGTCTTGGCAGCGGCAACGCCATCCTTCCATGCGGCGGGAACGTCAATCTTGGTGAAGGCGGTGGCGCCGGCGTCGATGGCCTTGTGGTTCATGTCGACGATCTCCTGACCCTTCTTCAGGTAGGAGGCGGTGGCAGCGTCCTTCATGTAGCCCAGTGCCTCGGCCTTGGGCAGAACCTCAGCCAGCGCGAAGAAGGCCGACTGCAGAATGGTGTTGGTGCGCTTGCCCATGCCGATCTCAGCGGCCAGGTCGATGGCGTTGATGGTGTAAAGCTGAATGTTGTTCTCGGCAATGTAGCGCTTGGCGTTGGCCGACAGGTGCTCCTCCAGCTCCTCGAAGGACCACTGGCAGTTGATCATGAACACGCCGCCGGGCTTGACGTCGCGAACCATGGGGAAGTCCTGAATGACGTAGGCAGGATTGTGGCAGGCCACAAAGTCAGCCTTGTTGATGTAGTAGGGAGAGCGGATGGGCGAATCACCAAAGCGCAGGTGGCTGATGGTCACGCCGCCGGTCTTCTTGGAGTCGTACTGGAAGTAAGCCTGTACGTACTTGTCGGTATGGTCGCCGATGATCTTGATGGAGTTCTTGTTGGCGCCCACGGTACCGTCGCCGCCCAGACCCCAGAACTTGCACTCGATGGTGCCGGCAGCCGCCGTGTTGGGGGCGGGTTTCTCGGCCAGGGAGGTGTTGGTCACGTCGTCTACGATGCCCACGGTGAACTGACGCTTGGGAGCATCCTTGGCCAGCTCCTCATAGACAGCAAAGACGCTGCTGGGGGGAGTGTCCTTGGAGCCCAGACCGTAACGGCCGCCCACGATGGCAGCCTGACGGCCGGCGTTGGCAAAGGCGGTGACCACGTCCAGATAGAGGGGGTCGCCCTGTGCGCCGGGTTCCTTGGTGCGGTCCAGCACGGCGATCTTCTTGGCAGTGGCGGGGATAGCATCCAGCAGCTTGTCGGCACGGAAGGGGCGGTACAGACGCACCTTGACCAGACCGACCTTCTCGCCGTGTGCATTCAGGTAGTCAATGACCTCTTCGGCCACGTCGCAGATGGAGCCCATGGCGATGATGACGCGGTCGGCATCGGGTGCACCGTAGTAGTTAAACAGCTGATAGTTGGTGCCCAGCTTGGCGTTGATCTTGCCCATGTACTTTTCCACCACACCGGGCAGCTCATCGTAATAGGTGTTGGCTGCCTCGCGGTGCTGGAAGAAGACGTCGCCGTTTTCGTGGGCACCGCGCATGGTGGGACGCTCGGGGTTCAGGGCGCGCTTGCGGAAAGCTTCCACCGCGTCCATGTCGCACATCTCGGCCAGATCCTCGTAATCCCACACGGCCACCTTCTGGATCTCGTGCGAGGTACGGAAACCGTCAAAGAAGTTGATGAAGGGGACGCGGCCCTGAATGGCGGCCAGATGGGCCACGGGAGCCAGGTCCATGACCTCCTGCACGTTGCCCTCGGCCAACATAGCGAAACCGGTCTGGCGGCAGGCCATGACATCGGAATGATCGCCAAAAATGTTCAGGGCGTGGGCCGCCACGGTACGAGCCGACACATGGAACACGGCGGGCAGCAGCTCACCGGCCAGCTTATACATATTGGGGATCATCAGCAGCAGACCCTGCGATGCGGTGTAAGTCGTGGTCAGTGCGCCTGCGTTCAGCGAACCGTGCACGGTACCGGCGGCACCGGCCTCGGACTGCATCTCAACCACCTTGACCTGATTGCCGAAGATGTTCTTGCGGCCGGCAGCCGACCACTGGTCAACGCTGTCTGCCATGGGGCTGGACGGGGTGATGGGGTAGATACCGGCAACTTCGGTAAACGCATAGGAAACGTGCGCTGCAGCGGTATTGCCGTCCATAGACTTAAACTTTCTTGCCATGCTCTGAGTTCCTCCTTATTCTTGGGTTTACTTTGATGAGCCTATCTTATCATCGCAGCCGAGGTTTGTAAATTCATATTTTCTTCCTTACCAAATTTTCAGCAATGCAATAAATTAAAGTGCTAAACCTGCGGTCACAAACGGTAAAATCGACGGACACAACGATTGCAAAGGGGCGGAAAATCCTGTATGATAGGCACAACCATCATCTGCTGCGGAGGTGTGACGGTGTACTGTAAAATACGTTCTCTGGGGCTGCACGGCGTGACCGGCTACGAGGTGACTGCCGAGTGCGATCTGTCGGGCGGTCTGCCTAATTTCACGGTGGTCGGTCTGCCCGATGCCGCCGTCAGCGAGGCCCGCGACCGGGTGCGCGCGGCCATCAAAAACTGCGGATACACCTTCCCGGTTTCCCGCATTACCGTCAATCTGGCTCCGGCCGGGCGCAAAAAGGCCGGCACGGTGTACGACCTGCCCATTTTAGTGGGCATCTTGTCGGCCGGTGGGCAGATCGCTGCGCCTTCGCCCGACGCCGCCTTTGTGGGCGAGCTGTCCCTGTCCGGCTCCCTGCGTCCCATTGCCGGCATGCTGCCTATGGCCCTTGCCGCCAAACGCGCCGGCATCCGGGAGCTTTACGTTCCGGCCGATTCGGCCGCCGAGGCCACGCTGGCCGGGGATCTGACCGTCTATCCGGTGGAAAACATCCCCCAGCTGTGCGCCCACCTGCGCAGGGAACAGCCCATTTCACCGGCCCAGCCCTGGCAGGGTGGCAGCGCACAGGACTTTGCCCCCGATTTTGCCGACGTCAAGGGGCAGGAGGCCGTCAAACGGGCGTTGGAGATCGCCGCGGCCGGCGGCCACAACATAGCCATGATCGGCCCGCCCGGCTCGGGCAAATCCATGCTGGCCAAGCGTCTGCCCTCCATCCTGCCCGACATGACACGCCGGGAAGCGCTGGAGGTCACCGAGATCCACTCGGTGCTGGGTCTGACCAGCAAGGAACAGCCCCTTTTGACCCAGCGCCCCTTCCGCGCGCCCCATCACACCATTTCCATTATGGGCTTGGCCGGCGGCGGTTCCCCACCCCGGCCGGGCGAGATCTCGCTGGCCCACAACGGCGTGCTCTTTCTGGACGAGCTGCCCGAATTCAACAAGGAAACGCTGGAAGTGCTCCGCCAGCCGCTGGAGGACGGACAGGTGCAGATCTCCCGCGTTTCGGGCAGCCAGGTATTCCCCAGTCGCTTTATGCTGGTGTGTGCCATGAACCCCTGCAAGTGCGGCTGGCACGGACACCCCTCGGGGCGCTGCCGCTGTAAAGAGCACGAGGTGGAACGCTACATGGGCCGCATTTCCGGCCCGCTGCTGGACCGCATCGACCTGTATGTGGAAGTCCCGGCGCTGGAATTTGACGAGCTTTCCCAGCGTCCCCGGGCCGAGTCCTCGGCCGACATCAAACAGCGGGTCAACGCCGCCCGGGCGGTGCAAGTGGCCCGCTTTGGCACCGACGGCCCCGACTGCAACGCCCATATGAGCCAGACCGAACTGCAGCGTTGCTGCACGCTGGACGAAGGCGGGCAGGCGCTGATGAAGGGCGCCTTTGACCGCATGGGTCTGACGGCGCGCAGCTATGACCGCATTTTGCGCGTGGCACGCACCATTGCCGACCTGGATGGCAGCCAAATCATCCAGACCCATCATCTGGCCGAGGCCATTCAGTATCGGGCCACTCTGCCCGGCACATAAAACAATGCGAGGAGCCGAATGTTCGGCTCCTCGCTCTTTTTTCTTATTTCCCGAATCCCTTGGGGGGCGGGGCGGTAAAGGTCAGCTCTTTTTTGGTCAAGGGGTCGACGGCCCGGATGATGTGCGCGTGCAGACCCAGCCGGCCCAGATTGTTGAGCTTGGCGTCGTATTTTTTGTCCCCGGTCACCGGGCAGCCCAGATCCTTCATATGCACACGGATCTGATTTTTGCGTCCGGTCTCCAGATCCACCTGCAGCAGGGACAGCGCCCCACGCCGGGC
>JAZSCJ010000038.1:0-3309 GCA_045602885.1 Oscillospiraceae bacterium | reverse complement strand
GTATCCTTTCCTTAGGAGGATACTTGTATTGCTGTTGGATCGCTTAACACAAAGCGATCCGATTTTTTTGTCCCCAAAATACAAGAAAAAGGAAGGTAAGAAAGTTATGAAGAGAATTGTGAGTTTGGTAGTCATCTTGCTGGTGATCGCAGCGCTGGTGCTGGGTATTGTGTTTGGTAGAGAAAATTCCGGCAAGGTAGATCCTGATAAGTATTTGGCCAATGTTCCCGCGGTAGAAGATCTGACCGGAACAGATACCTCCAAGATTATCGGCCTGGAAGACGGTGTGCTGACCGTTGGTATGGAATGTGCCTATGCCCCCTACAACTGGACCCAAACCGATGACAGCAACGGCGCTGTGCCCATTGCCAATGTGCCCGGTTCCTATGCCAACGGCTACGACGTGATGATCGCAAAGCGCATCTGACACCTACGGCTGGAAGCTGGAGATCGTCTCTTCCGCGTGGGATTCCCTGACTCCTGCGGTCCAGTCCAAGACTATGGATGCCAACATTGCCGGTCAGTCTATGACTGCCGAGAGAATGGCGGTAGTCAATATGGCAGGTCCTTACTACTACGCTACCATCGTGTGCCTGACCACCAAGGATAGCCAATATGCCAATGCCAAGTCCATCGCTGACCTGGCTGGCGGCAAGGGTACCGCCCAGTCCGGCACCATCTGGTACGACTCCTGCCTGCCCCAGATCCCCAACGCAGAGCTGATCGCCCCCTCCGAGACCGCTCCCAACATGATCATGCAGCTGGAAACCAACGTTGTGGACTTTATCTGCACCGATATGCCCACCGCCATGGCTGCCGTGGCCAAGGACGACAACCTGGTCATCCTGGACTTCTCCGGCACCGAGGGCGACTTCCAGTTTGCTTCCGAGCAGGAGCGTGCCGAGAACGTCAACATTGGCATCTCGGTGCTCAAGGGCAACACCGAGCTCAAGAACGCCATTGACGGCGTGCTGTCCCAGCTGACGGAAGAAGACTTCAATCGGGTTATGAATCAGGCTATTGCCATTCAGCCCGAGGTTTAAGTTTAACCAAAGATTAAAGATTAGATTTTAACGTGTACCACCCTCCGGCCCCATTATGGGGTCGGAGGGTCAACACACGTTTGCGCAGAAAGGAGCCTGCTCATGGACAAGTTGTTTGACTTGTGCCAGGATGTTGCCCAACTGTGGAGCAAATACTGGCCCATGTACATGAATGGCGTAAAGAACACTTTGATTCTGGCCCTGGTCGCCACGGCCATCGGCTGTATCATCGGATTGATTTGCGGTATTTTGAATACCATCCCCTACACCAAGAATGATCCGCTGCCCAAGCGTTTTGTGCTCAAGCTGATCCGCATTGTGGTGCGCATCTATGTGGAGGTGTTCCGTGGTACGCCCATGGTGCTGCAGGCAGTGTTTATTGTCTACGGTCTGCCCTATTTTACCAACAATGCCCTGCGGTTTGACAACATCTGGCTGGCCGCCATTGTGATCGTTTCCATCAACACGGGCGCTTACATGGCAGAGTCGGTCCGCGGCGGCATTATTTCCATTGATCCCGGCCAGACCGAGGGCGCCAAGGCCATTGGTATGAACCATGTGCAGACCATGACCAGCATCATTCTGCCCCAGGCACTGCGCAACATCATGCCCCAGATTGGCAACAACTTCATCATCAATGTCAAGGACACCTCGGTCATGTTTATCATCAGCTTTACCGAGTTCTTTGCCGCCCACCGTTACATTGTCGGCGTCAACAATATGTATTTCCCCTCCGCAACCATCGAAATGATCGGCTATTTGCTCATGACTTTGATCGCCTCGGCCATTTTGCGCTGGGCGGAAAAGCGCATGGACGGTACCGACAGCTATGAACTGGTGCAGGTGGATCAGCTGACCATGACGGCCGGCACCTACAATCATCCCGATCGGAGCACACCCTTCGACGAGCAGAATAAGGACTACCGTGAGCGGCTGCGCCTGGGCTTGAAAAACCGCAACGGCAGCACGAGAGGAGAGCGCTGATATGGACAATACGATTTTGGAAATTCGCCATCTGTCCAAGTCCTTTGGCGCCCATGAGGTGCTGCGGGACATCGACTTTACTGTGTCCCCCGGGGATGTGACGAGCATCATCGGTGCGTCCGGCTCGGGCAAATCCACCCTGCTGCGCTGCATCAACCTGTTGGAGACCCCCAGCAGCGGTGAAATTTTGTTCCACGGCACCAATGTGGCCGACCGCAAGGTCAATCCCTGCGCCTATCGCTCCAAGGTGGGCATGGTCTTTCAGTCCTTTAACCTGTTCAGCAACATGACCGTGCTGGAAAACTGTATGGCAGGACAGGTCAAGGTGCTCAAAAAGAGCAAGGCCGAAGCACGGGAAAACGCCATGAAGTATCTGGAGCGGGTAGGCATGGCCCCCTACATCAACGCCAAGCCCCGTCAGATCTCCGGCGGCCAGAAGCAGCGCGTGGCCATTGCGCGGGCGCTGGCCATGGAGCCCGAGGTGCTGCTGTTTGACGGGCCGGCCTCGGCTCTGGACCCCGAAATAGTGGGCGAAGTGCTGGAGGTCATGCGCACGCTGGCCGGTGACGGCATGACCATGCTGGTGGTCACCCATGAGATGGCCTTTGCCCGGGATGTGTCCAACCAAGTGGTGTTCATGTCCGAGGGTGTCATCTGTGAACAGGGCAGTCCCGAGCAGCTGTTTTCCAACCCCCAGCAGCAGCGAACCCGGGAGTTTTTGGCCCGATTCTCAAAGGGTTGACATTTTTTTAGAAATCGCATATACTTTTGCGTGATCAAAAACGAAGAGGGGAAGGAGTACCCGCTGCCCGGGTATAGAGAAAAGCCGGTTGGTGCAAGGCTTTCGATGGGTGCGGAGAAGGTCGTCCCGGAGTTTTGGCTCTGAACTGCAAACGGCAAAGTAGGAGTTGACGGCCGCCGCCGTTACCGGCAAAGAGTGCAGATGTGCAAGCATCTGAATTCAGGTGGTACCACGGACAAGTTTTTGTTCGCCCTGAACCGAAAGGTTCCAGCGCGTTTTTTATTTTGGAGGGAAGAATATGTCGTTTATCTGTGTTGATTTTTTCGGCGCGCGTCAGATGGCCGATGAGATCGCGGCCATGGGTAAGGACTGCGCCGCCATGGCCGATAACGTCGGGGTGCAGGAGCTGACCAAGCTGGCGGGTGATCTGCAGGCTATCGCCGAGGACCTCCGCCGCGCCACCGACGAGCGGGAAGCCGAAGATACCAAAACGCTCTCGGAAATGAGTCCGAATTACGGGGAGGTGCTCCAATGAGAAGT
>JAZSCJ010000037.1:0-5040 GCA_045602885.1 Oscillospiraceae bacterium | reverse complement strand
GTATACGCACCAATGCGCAGACGCAACGCCCCACATCCGCCCCAGTGTGCGCACTGGGGCACCTTCTCCCCGGGGAGAAGGCTTTGGTCTTCTGCGTCTAACCTTCTGCTCCATCATCAAATTGGCGTAAACACAAACTTTTGGATCAAACCGTCGCAGGTGGCATGGACCGTCACCGCACCGTCCGGACCTTTTTCCGTAGCCACGTCCACTGCTTTTCCGTCCAGGAAGGCCCGGACGTAGCTCTCCGGATCGTGGGTCTGCATTTCGAGATCGACAAAAGTAGAATCAGCATCCGTCTGACAGCACCTTATAGTGAGGAACGCCGCAGAGCAGTAAGTACGGCAGCGAAGAAAAATGGTATTCACCTAACATGATACCGAAGGCTGGTTGCGTGGAAAACCACATAACCAACCTTCTAACCAGCGGCATTAGCATATTTTGTTCACCCAAAGCACAATTATTTGTGGTATTATATTTCTAATTAAAATTTCTTGTTTTTTTGTATCTTTTTTTGACTTGCTGACTCTAATGTATGAAACGAGGTGATAGGAAATAAAAGAGTTCGACGCAATATTCAAAGAGTTCACCCCGGTGGTCTATCATTTCTTGTTATCACTTTGCGGAAATGAGAGTTTAGCCGAAGAACTGACGTCTGAAACATTTTATCAAGCGTATCTCCATATAGGACAATTTCGTGGGGACTGCAAAATTGAAACATGGTTGTGTCAGATTGCAAAAAATGCCCTTATAAAAGAGCAAAAGCGGCGTAGTAGGTTTGCCAGTCCAGATACCTTGGAAAACACTGTCGCTGACACTGATTTTTTTGATTCATTAGCGAATAAGGAACAAGCATTACAGATACATAGGCATCTCCACACGCTGAAAGAACCTTACAGGGAAGTATTTATGTTGAGAGTGTTTGGTGATCTGAGCTTCAAAGAAATTGCCGATGTTTGTGGAAAGTCAGAATCGTGGGCTAAAGTTACATTCTATCGGGCAAAAAGCAAGTTAATTGAAGATATGGAGGGAAAAATATGAATTACACCTGTGGTATTATTGACGATCTCCTTCCGCTGTATGCGGATGGTGCTTGTTCAGAAGAAAGCAACGCAGCAATCGAAGCACATTTGGCATCTTGTGAAGCGTGTCGAAAAAAGCTGGAAAGAATGCAGTCTGATACTGTTGTATCGGAAACAATTAAGTCTGCTGGCAAGATAACAGTAACCAAATATGCAAAAAAGGTAAGAAAACATCGCATCAAATTAGCTATCGGTGTAGTTGCAATATCAGTTATTGCTGCCTGTCTGCTTTCGTTGGTATTTCTGACGCTAAAAGATATGCACAATTATGCAAATCCAATAATATATGAAGTGGAAAAAGGGACATACAATTTGACATCCAACGATCTTGAAGTCGCTGTTGCGGATATTGACGATTACATTTTCTTCACGAACAATACAAAGATAGAGGTTTCTATCGATAATGATGCAGATTTTTCCGGTGAAGTGATGCTGTGGAATGCAGATGATCCTAATAACCCTGTGACCATTCTCTACGGAAAAATCACGCCAGAAAAAAGAGCATTCACATTTTCACACCTAAGTTCGGCACATAGATACATGATTACTTGTGACGGAAATGAGAATTTGGTGCTGACTATTACTGATGGCCGGAATGTGAGTTTCTTTGGAAGTATGAAAAATGTTTTGATCCATGTTTGGGATCTGATTATGGGGTTCTAAACACTTTAGAACCCGTGTCGAACTAAGGGCGCACTTACTCACCACCGGCTAAACCGGTGGTGTTGTGCTATCCATGGGAAAAGAGAAAAGGCTCCCTTGTGTAAAGGGAGCTGTCAGCGAAGCTGACTGAGGGATTGTCAACCCCTCTGAGCAGGCTTATGCCTTCCCACCTCCCCTTGCACAGGGGAGGCTTTGGTGCGGTCTAACTGGGGAAAATATCCTTGCCAAATCGCGTGCCGTTCGGTGTGGCGGTATGTTTCCGTAACACGATTACAAAAACAAAATCCTCCCTATGAGATTTTCATAGGGAGGATTCACTGTTTTACGGACATCTGCCAATTGGCAGCGTCCTTTATTTATGCTTTATTTCGCGCGGATCGCCGATTATCTGTAATCGTAGCCGACGGTCTTGTAGCGCGGCGGGATGTAGGCAACCTGCAGGAAGCTGGCGTACTCACCGCCGGTGTGGATGATGTGGCGGCCGTGGTTGTCGGTATCCCAGCTCAGCGGCTCGAACCAGCCCTCGCGGATGTAGCGGCCCGCGATCTGCACGCGGATGCGCTGACCCTTGTGCCAGAAACGGCTGGAGGGGACGATCTCGATGTCGCACTGCGCAATTTCGCCCTTGGAGAGCTTGAGCTCGCGCTCATGCTTCATAACGGGCTGATAGGCCGTGGAGAGCTTCTCGTCCAGCTCGCGGTGGGAGACGCGGCACTTGCCCCAGGCGCCGGGGTGATGCTCGCCCAGCGTATCCCAGGGGATCCAGTTGCCGGCAGCGTCGGACTTCTGGATGTTGATGAACAGGTCGGCGTCGTCATGGCCATCGACCTCGACGAACAGGCGCAGGAACATGTAGCCGGTGAGCTCGGTGTCCTCAGTAAATTCCATGTCAAACTCCAGCTCCTCGGTGTTGCTGTCGTAGCTGACGGAAGTGTGGTAGGGGACGGGCTCGGACTTCATATCCATGTGCTTGGCGTTCAGATAATAGCGGCGATACTCAGTGCGCTTGATGGGGAAGGAATCCTCACCGCGGCGAACCTGATAATCCACATCGTAAGCGTCCATAACGTCAACGCGGAAGCGGGGCGTCATTTCCCAACCGTTGTGAATGTCCTTCAGATAGCGGTCGTAGAACTTCTTGAGGTCTTCAAGGTTCTCGTTGGCATAGGTATCCGGCCACTCAAAGTCACGGTGCGCGCGCAGCCACTTTTTGCGGGACTTGCACTTGCGGAAGGCCTGGCAGGAACCGCGGAGATGGAAGTGGCTCCAGCCGCAGGTCTGATAGACCGGGATCTTGACCTTGGAGAAATCCGGAATCTTGCTCTGCCAGTAGGCGTTCATCAGCGGATACTTGCGGGCCATGGCAACCTGATCGTCCACGCCGCTGCCGCCGGTGACCTGACCGCCGATGAACTCGTTGAAGCTCAGCGCCGGAATGCCGCCCTCGTACAGGGACTCACGGTACTGGTCGGTGGTGGACTCCCAGGGCGCGATGCAGGCCAGATGCGGCGGGCAGGTGGCTGCGATGCCCCACTGGTGGATGGCGACGCCGGAGTTGCCGGCCATGCCGACCTTGCCGTTGCACCAGGGCTGCACGGCGATCCACTCGACGAAATCATAGCCGTCCAGACCATCCTGCATGCCGAAAATGTGCACATCGCCCTCGCTGTGGCCGGCGCCGCGCACGTCGACGTTGGCAACAGCGTAGCCCTGATGGCACCAGTAGGCGGGGTCCGGAGATTCGAACTTGGCCATCTTGGAAACCGTCCCGGGAGGCACGCCCATGAGCTGCCATTCGCTCATGCCTTCGCCCGGACGCTTGCCAAACCAGCTCCAGGAAATGATGACCGGCACCTTCTTGTCGGTGTCGGGACGGAAAATATCGCAATAAATCTTGCAGCCGTCGCGCAGGACGACCTCGACATCCTGATCGCAGAGGATGCCGGGCGCAGCCTCATAGGTGCGCGGATTGAAGGGGGCGCAGAAGCCATGACCCATGCGGAGCATGGGATCGTCGCTGGCAGAGATGTCAACACCGGGGTCCATGGCAACAGGCTTGCGGGCAAGCTTGTAAATGGTTTCGATCTCTTCGCCGAAGAAGGTTTCGGTTTTAACGAAATGGGTCTCGTCGATGAACTTGCGCTCGTCCATATTAACCTCCTGTGTAAATGTTTTCAGCGTGTATTTTACTCGTTCTCGAGAATGTCTGCAACGAAATCGACGCAGGCGCCGACAGTCTTCTGGCGGCGGAAGTTCATGAAGGGAACTTCGACGTCAAACTCGTCCTCAAGGTAAGTGGTGATCTGGGTGATCTGGGTGCTCTTGAGCGCGAGATCGCCTTCGAGGGTCATCTCGTCCTTGATCTCCTCGGGGTTGATGCCAAGCAGCTTGGCGGCGCGGTCGACCAGCTTTTCGCGGACATCGCTTGCGTAACTCATGTGTTTGTTCTCCTTTTCATTTATTATGGCATAAAAAGCCATGCTTGAAATCCTGATACATTTCTATTATAATATCCCGCAACAAGACTTTACAATGTATCACAGCATAAATTAATGCGGTGTATTATTGTGTAAAATTGTGTTTTGACACAAATGCGGGAGGAGCGGCTGGCGTATGAGGATCATGAATCTGGCGGAATCCGTCATGGAGATCGAGATCGTCCGGATCCGGGAACCGGATGCGGAGGTTTTTTCCTGTGAAATCGCAAAGCCGGGGGCGCAGCCGATCCCCGGCGTGCTCTATATCTGTCCGGGCAGCGAGCAGCCGGAAAATCCGGACGAAATGACGGCGGCGGTCTTTTGCGGTGAGGTGCCGGAGCTGGCGCTGGAACATGGCAGCGTCTTCCAGACGGAGATGACACCGGAGCAGGCGCTGGTGCGCATCTCGCGGGCGCTCACGGCGCAGGCGCGGCTGGACAGTGCGTGCGCGCGGCTGGTTGCGGTCACGGCGGCGGGTAAGGGAATCCAAAGTGTGCTGGACTGCGCCTACACGCTCGTCGGCAATCCCATGATTCTGATTGATTCCAGCTATAAGCTGATTGCCTGCAATGCGGACATCCTGTCCTTCCGCGAGGACATTGCCGAACAGCAAAAACGCGGCTTCGTGCTCAGCGAGAACATTGAGGAGATGAAGAAAGAGCGCATTTATGAGAACATTCGGCAGGCGAGATATCCGTGCTGCAGCGTGCAGACGCGCGACGGTGTGAAAACCGGCTGGATGAATGCGCTGGTTTATGCCGACGGGATGGAGGTCGCGCAGCTCGGCGTGCCGGAGATCAATCGAAGCTTTGAGGCGG
>JAZSCJ010000036.1:0-5843 GCA_045602885.1 Oscillospiraceae bacterium | reverse complement strand
CCTACGACATCGGCTTCGGCGGCGTGGACCATGTGCTGGCTTCCGGCGAGGACATCAACATCTTCGTCTTTGACACCGAGGTCTACTCCAACACCGGCGGTCAGGCTTCCAAGTCCTCCAACATCGGCCAGGTGGCCCAGTTCGCCGCCGCCGGTAAGGCCATGGCCAAGAAGTCGCTGACCGAGATCGCCATGCAGTACGGCTACGTCTACGTGGCTCAGATCGCCATGGGCGCCAACATGAACCAGACCCTCAAGGCCATTGCCGAGGCAGAGGCCTATCCCGGCCCCTCGCTGATCGTTGCCTACGCTCCCTGCGAGATGCACTCCATCAAGGGCGGCATGGCCAACTGCCAGAGCGAGATGAAGAAGGCTGTCGAGTGCGGTTACTGGAACCTGTTCCGCTACAATCCCGCGGCCAAGAACGAGGGCAAGAATCCCTTCACCCTGGATTCCAAGGCTCCCGCCGGCGGCTACCAGGAATTCCTGATGAACGAGGCACGCTATTCCGCGCTGACCCGTTCCTTCCCCGAGCGCGCACAGGAGCTCTTCGCCAAGAACGAAGCAGCGGCCAAGGCTCGCTACGAGCATCTGACCCGTCTGGTCAAGATGTACGAGGAAGAATAAGTTCTCTCAAACAAATGCCCCCTGCGCCAATTTGGCGCAGGGGGCATTCTTTGTGGTCAGCGCAGGCCCAGCGTGCGGCAGCCGGTGGAAGCCGAGTTGCCCCGACCGGCCATGCCGGTTGTGCCGGAGGGCATATTCATATTCGTGGCAGCGCCGGGCATAGTATGGCTTTGACCCAACGTGCCCAGTCCGATGCCCGTGCCGGTATAAGCGCCGCTGCCAAAGGCGCGCTCAAAGCCGCCGGGCAGCAGGATGCCGCTGTTGGCAAGACCCCGGTTCAAATCGTCGATGGAGGGTTCGCTTCCCGGGGGGAAGAAGGTGACAAACTTCAGCGAGAAGATGTCGCATACCTCAAAGGCCTTGTACTGCTCCAGATAGAGCGTGACGTAGCCCCGGCCCACCGAGTAGATGATGCCTGCCCGGCGCACCATGGTGGAAATGCCGATCAAAAAATCGGCAATGACGAATTTACCCAGGTTTTCTGACAGGATCTGCTGCATGCTGCCCTGCAGGGCGGCGGTGTTGAAGTCCTCTTGCGGCGGTGTGTTCAATCCGCCGTTTTCCTGAATGGCGTTTAAGCTGACGGCGGCCGGGCCGTCGGGATAGAATTGCGGCATAAAAAGCTCCTTTCCAAACCATGCAACTGCCATTATGTATCGGCATAAAACTCGGTGGGATCGTAAAAGCAGTGGTCGCCGATCCGCAGGGCGAACTGTCCCACGCGGGTGGGGAAGTTGGCGCGGCAGGAGGGCGAAAAGGGATTGAAGAACCAAAGGGCAA
The DNA here is from genome assembly GCA_045602885.1 of Oscillospiraceae bacterium. Lineage (GTDB taxonomy): Bacteria > Bacillota > Clostridia > Oscillospirales > Oscillospiraceae > JAJPXI01. The sequence goes on along the minus strand of JAZSCJ010000036.1, from coordinate 4,437 downwards.
AGCCCAATCCCTGCAGCCGCTGCCCGGATATGGCCCATTGGGCGACGGCGTAGTGCTCGGCCTCGGGGCGCATATTGTAGATGTTTTGGGGGTTATACTCGCCACCCACCGTTTCCATGGCGCAGACGAATTGCCGGGGCTGAAACACTACCTCGCGCACCGTCATCAGTCGGCCGTATTCACCGTAATCCACGTTGACCCGATTCATGACGACGCAGGCCACCGCTTTCATGCCGTGGTCGCCCTCGCCGCCTGCTTCGCATTGCACCAACCGCGCCAACAGCTCCAGATCGGAATATGCCACACGCTCCCCTCCTTTCCCTGTATTCTATGCGAGCAAGGGGTGCCGGGGTGACTGCCGAAACAAAAATACGCCCCTCCGGAAAACCCGGAGGGGCGCAAAAAAGGTGTATGTCAGAGGTTATACGTCGTCCCAGTCCAAATAGTCGTCGCATTCGCTGCAAAAGCACTTGGAGCGGCACAGCTTTTCCTTGACGTAGTAAAAGGCTGCCTCGATCTTATCCCAAAATGCGATCACGCAGCAAGCGAGTGCCGCAACAGCCAATGCAGCTGCAACAATCTTGAGTACAAAACGTGCTATTTTCATGCCTGTCGCCTCCTATTGTTTCGAAGTTACTTATAGTTTACACGATTTTTAAGCAAATTACAATCATCGGTTTTACTTTTTTCCTTGTAATTTTTCTTAAAATAGAATACAATAAACTGAACTATTGGGCCAACTGCCGGAAATAGACGCGTGCTGCGTGCCGTTGTGCGTGCGGCCGGAGGCCCCGCCGGGCGACAAAAACGGCGGGGTTCGGGATCTGTTTATGTTTGCGCAAAATGGCGCAAGGAGGTTTTTATGAAGCTGAACACCGAGAAGGGCACACTGGTCATCAACAGCGATGTGTTTACGACCATCACCGGTGCTGCCGCCACGAACTGCTACGGAGTAAAGGGTATGGCTGTGCGTTCCAAGACGGACGGACTGGTGCACCTGCTGCGCCGGGAGTCCATGGCCAAGGGCGTAAAAGTCACCTATAATGACGACGACACCGTTTCCATTGAACTGCACATCATTGTGGACAACGGCGTCAATCTGATGGCGGTCAGCCGCTCCATCATGAGCGAAGTGCGCTACAACGTCAGCCGCATCACCGGCGTAGAAGTCAAACATGTCAATGTTTGCATTGATTCCATGGTGATTGGATAAGGAGAAAAGCATGATCGATACAATAAACGCAGCTCTGTTTCAGCGCATGATCATCCATGCCGCTGCTGCTATCAATGCAGAAAAACAGAGCATTAATGACTTGAATGTATTTCCTGTGCCCGATGGCGATACCGGCACTAACATGAGCCTGACCATTGCCACCGCTGCCACCGAGCTGAAGAAAAAGAATCCTGCCACCGTGGGTGAGGCCGCATCGGTCAACGCATCCGCTCTGCTGCGCGGCGCGCGCGGCAACTCCGGCGTGATTTTGTCCCTGCTCTTCCGCGGTGTGGGTAAGTATCTCAAGGAGCGCGAAGTCGCCGACGGCGCCGACCTGGCCGCCGCTCTGAACGAGGGCGTGGGCAACGCTTACAAGGCCGTTATGAAACCGGCCGAGGGCACCATTCTGACGGTTTCCCGTCTGGCGGCCCGCCGTGCTGTGGAAGCGGCCAAAGAGAAAAACGATGTGGACTATGTGCTGCAGGCCGCCATTGACGAGGGTCAGCTGGCGCTGGCCGATACCATCAACCAAAACCCCGTGCTGAAAAAGGCCGGCGTGGTCGATGCCGGCGGCAAGGGCTTTTTGATCATTCTGCAGGGTATGCTGGACGAGCTGCGCGGACTGCCCATGCCCGAGTCGGCCGAGGACAACGAGGCCCAGGACAAGGCCGACTTTGCCAACCTGACCGACGAGGACATTACCTTTACCTTTGACACGGTGTTTATCGTACGCAAGACCAAGAACTGCTCCATCGAGCCCTTCCGTGATTACCTCAACAGCATCGGTGACAGTCTGGTCATCGGCGAGGATGACGAGGCGTTTAAGGTTCACGTCCACACCGATATTCCCGGCGCCGCGCTGACCGAGGCTCAGAAGTACGGCACGCTGGAGCTGGCCAAGATCGAGAATATGCGCACCCAGTACGAGGACATGGCGGCCGGCCGCGCACCCCAGAGCACCGACGAGCTGGACATGGCCGAAGCTGCGCTGGAAGCGGCCGATGCACAGCCTGCTGTGGCTGAACCCGAGAAAAAGTACGGCTTTGTGGCCGTGTGTGCCGGTGAAGGTCTGGCCGGTGTGTTCCGTGATCTGGGTTGTGACGGCATCATTTCGGGCGGTCAGACTATGAACCCCTCCACCGAGGACATCCTGCGTGAGGTCAACCGCACCCCGGCGGAGATCGTCTACGTTCTGCCCAACAACAGCAACATTATCATGGCTGCCCAGCAGTGTGTGGGCATGGTCGAGGGCAAGCAGATCATTGTGCTGCCCACCAAGACGGTGCCCCAGGGCATCTCGGCGCTGCTGTGTGCCGATCCCGAGGGGGAAGAGGCCGACAACACCGCCGCCATGACCGAGGCCATTTCCCGTGTTCACACCAGCGAAGTGACCTATGCCGCCCGCGACTCCGATTTTGACGGCTTTGAGATCAAGCAGGGTGACTACATGGCCCTGTGCGAGCATCAGTTGTTTGGCACCGATACCGACTTGAATGCGCTGCTGGATCGTCTGGCCCATGCTGAGAGCACCCAGCAGGCCGAGTTCATCAATATCTTCTATGGTGAAGATGTGGACGAGGCACAGGCCGAGGCTGCGCTGGCGGTGTTCCAGGCTGCCTGCCCCAATGCGGAAGTTACCCTGCTGGCCGGTGGTCAGCCGGTGTATTACTATATGATCTCCGCAGAATAAGAGCCACCAAACCCAATGCGCCCACCGAAACTGTCGGTGGGCGCATTTTATGTTTGTCCCGTCGGCAGAGCCGATGCACTGGAACCCAGAAGAAGCAGCGCCCCGATGCGAGCCATGAACCGCTCCGGCGTTTCCCGGGCGTGTGAGTAGGGCAGCACCAGCTCCTGGCGGTCTACCACGCCGCCCTCCACCGTGACCAGCTCCCGCTGGATGGCCAGACAGATCTTGTTCTGTTCCAGACTGGACAGGGAAATGGTGTCTTTGGGGCCGGTGCCGTAGCTGACGGCACTTTCCACGTGCAGACCCCGTACCATGGGCCCGGCGCTGCCCGGCAGCAGTACGATGCGGCAGGTAATGCTGCCTGCGCCGGCCCAGCCGGTGGCGTCGGGGGCGATGACCAGCAGATCCAGATCCTCCCCGGCCAGTTCGGCCGGGTGGCATCCGTGGACCAAAGCGTTTTGCGGCAGGGCGCTGTGGCGCAGTGATTTGGTAAGGGCTTGATACAGCCCCTCATCCCGTCCCCAGATGCCCACTCGGCGCATACGACCACCCCTTTGAAAGTAGTATCTCCAAAACCTTGACTTTTCTGCACGGAGAACATAAAATATATGCTACGATTTCAATTCATTTCTATCTTCAATTAAGGATTTGATACAATGGCACAAGAGAAAAAACAGGTAGAGCAGATCACCGATATGGAAGTGGATTTTGCACAGTGGTTTACCGACGTGTGCAAAAAGGCCGAGCTGATCGACTATTCCTCCATTAAGGGTATGTTTATCTACCGCCCCTACGGCTATGCAATTTGGGAAAACATCATGCACGCGCTGGACGCCAAGTTCAAGGAAACTGGTCATGAAAATGTGTCCATGCCCATGCTCATCCCCGAGTCCCTGCTCCAGAAGGAGAAGGACCATGTGGAGGGTTTTGCGCCCGAGTGCGCCTGGGTCACCATGGGCGGCAACGAGAAGCTGGAGGAGCGCTACTGCATTCGTCCCACCTCGGAGACGCTGTTTTGTGAGCACTTTAAGAACGTGATCCAATCCCACCGTGACCTGCCCAAGCTGTACAACCAGTGGTGCAGCGTGCTGCGCTGGGAAAAGAGGAGCCGCCCCTTCCTGCGCCACCGTGAGTTTTTGTGGCAGGAGGGTCACACCATGCACGCCACCGAGGAAGAGGCCCGCGCCGAGACCGAGCAGATGCTCAACATCTACGCCGACTTTTTGGAAAATGTGCTGGCCATGCCGGTGGTCAAGGGTCGCAAGACCGAAAAGGAAAAGTTCAACGGTGCGGAGGAGACCTACACCGTGGAGTGCATGATGCACGACAAGAAGGCCCTTCAGTCGGGCACCAGCCATTACTTCGGCCAGGGCTTTGCTGAGGCTTTTGACATCACCTTTACCGGTAAGGACAACCAGCCCCACCATCCCCACCAGACCTCCTGGGGTGCTTCCACCCGTATGATCGGCGGCATCATCATGACCCACGGCGACAACAACGGCCTGGTGCTGCCCCCCCGCATCGCCCCCATTCA
>JAZSCJ010000035.1:0-10918 GCA_045602885.1 Oscillospiraceae bacterium | reverse complement strand
CTGCTGTTGTGGCTGACCCCCACGGTGTTGATCCCCGGCGGGGTCAAACGCTATTAACAAAAAAACGTCCCCACCGTGTTGGGGGTCACTACGTTTTTACTTTAATCGATTCTGACGCGCACCGTGGCCTTAACACCCGTACCGTCGGACAATTTGCCGGTGACGGTGCATGTGCCGTTGCCAACTGCCTTGCAAACGCCATCGCTGCTCACGCTGGCCACATCGGTATCGCTGCTGGACCAGGACACGCTGCCCGAGTAATCCACAACCTTCAAGCGGTAGGTTTCCCCTTCGCGGTAGAAGGTAAAGTCGGAATTGTTGACACGATAGGTCGTCGAGGGCTTGATCTCCGGCTCAGGCGTGGTCGAAGTGCTTGTACCGCCGGTGACCTGGTTATGCACTTTGCAGGTCTGCTTGGTGCCATTGGACAACTCCGCCGTGATCGTAGCCGTACCCTTTTTGGTGCCATGGCTGACCTTGCCATTTTCATCCACCGTGGCGATCTCGCTGTTGCTGCTGGACCAGGTGATGGGTGCGCTGGTCCCTTCGGGCGTAAAGGTCACCTTCAGCGTAATGGGCGAAGGATACTGCGCAGAGAAAGAGAACTCGGTCTTATTCAAGGTAAATCCGGTTGCACCCGACTCGGGCTGTTCGTCCTTGTCATCGTCGTCATCCTCCGGCGGTTCCGGGGTCACCACGGGGGGATCCGGAGTGATCTCCGGCGGCTCGGGTGTGACTTCCGGCGGATTCACATTGAGCTCGGGCGTGATCTGGGAGGGGGCATCGGCTTGCGAGGAATCGTTTCCATTGGGGTAAGCCTCATCCACATCGCCCCGATTGATCAGCGGCATCAGCTTGGCCGTTACGATCCAAACCGCCGCCAGAATCACCGCCAGAGAAATGATGATGGCAGCTACCTGAACGGGCGAAGTGCGGGTATATCCACCACCGCGCCGCCGGGACTGGGCCACGCGCTTTCCGCCGCTGCGCTTCTCTGTGCGGCTTGCGGAAGGCGTGCGCTCGTACTCTTCGTAATCGTCGTTCTCTTCGTATTCGTCGTACTCGTCATATTCATCGCAGAAAGGACAGCTCCGGTAGGTATCGGAATAATCCTCTCCGCAGTAGTCACAATGAATCAGCTCGGGCCGGTTGCCGGACTTGCGTTTGGTGGCCATACAAACCCCTCCAATCACAGTATTCTTTGTATAATACTACACGCTTTCCACCCTTTCGTCAACGATAATTTTCGAATTATGTCTACTTCTTCTCTTCACTTGACCGAGCGGCCGGATTCTCGTATAATGTTAACCCAGAGGTGAAAACGCCATGAAACATTCCCTTTCCGCCGCATCGGTACATAAACAATATGAAGAGGCCATCACCGCCTTCCGGCGGCAGATCGCCGACCCCACGCTCCGGGTATTCTTCGCCCGGGAAAGCGATCGTTTTTTTCGTCGCTGCGCTGTGGGCACCTGGCAGCGAGATGGCGGCTTGACCCCACAGCATGTGGAATATCACAACGCCATCTACACCAAGGGCAACCCGGTCCCCTCCATTTTGTATTGGGAGCTTTGTACTCTGGTGGGCGACTACCCCGGCTTTGAGATCCCCGATTTCTTCCAGCGCATGGTGCAGCAGGACCGCTTGACGGGAACGGCTTTGTCCCGTCGGTTTGTGGATACCTTTACCCTAATGCTGCTTCTGTTTGCCTCGGTGGACGGCGTCGTCAGCGAAGCCGAAGCCGGTTTTGTCAACGACTGCGCCGACGCTCTGACCGCCTGCTGCGATCAAGGCGGCGTTTCGGGCGGCAAAAGCCCTCTGGACGTCAAGGATTTCATCACCCACCACACCGATGGCACTGTGGTGAAAAAAGGCGGCGACGGCCCGATCCCTGCCCCGGCGACCCAGGGCGAAGCTGCCCCAGCCCCGGCAGCAGACGAGCCCCCCGAGCAGCCGCAGCCGTCGTTGGAGGAGCTGTTGGCCGAACTGGACAGCCTGTGCGGCCTGGCTCAGGTCAAAGAGGACGTAAAGAGCTTGATCAATCTGGTCAAGGTACGCAAGCTGCGCCAGGAAAACGAGCTTCCGGTACCTCCCATGAGCCTGCATCTGGTCTTTATGGGCAATCCGGGCACGGGCAAAACCACCGTGGCCCGACTGCTTTCAGGTATCTACCGCGCCATTGGTGTGTTGAGCAAAGGCCAACTGGTGGAGGTGGATCGTTCCGGACTGGTGGCCGGTTTTGTGGGACAGACCGCGCTGAAAACACAGCAAGTCATTGAAAAAGCTCTTGGCGGCGTGCTGTTTATCGACGAGGCCTACGCCCTGTCCAATGTGGACGCCCCCAACGACTTCGGCAAGGAGGCCATCGAAACGCTGCTCAAGGGCATGGAAGACCACCGGGCCGATCTGATCGTCATTGTAGCCGGCTATCCCGACTTGATGGAGGACTTTATCCATGCCAACCCCGGTCTGGAAAGCCGATTCAACAAATACTTCTTCTTCGAGGATTACACCGGCAAGGAACTGATGGAAATTTTCTCGTCCATGTGCAAAAAGAACGGCTATACCCTGGACGAGCAAACCCGGCAATACGCCGCCGATCTGTTCCTCCAGCTTTACGAACAACGTGACGAAAACTTCGGCAATGCTCGCGATGTACGCAATCTGTTTGAGCAGGCCGTAGCCCGACAGGCCAACCGGGTAGCCGCCATGGAAGCGCCCACCAAGGACGATCTGATGGCGCTGACACGCGATGATTTAGACGACGAAAAAGAAACCGACGCAAGCGCGGAAGAAGCCGCGCCCGAATCCAATTCGGAACCCCTCACGCCCAAACAGGACGAACCCACCCCCGACCAGAAATAAATTAAAACTGCCCCGACGTTTACCGTCGGGGCAGTTTTTTACGATCAGGGGCGCTTGCACAGCAGCATGTGCTTGATGTCCCACAGCTTTTTGGACAGATCTACATAGTAATTGTGGGGGTTTTCAAACCGCTTGACCTCGTCCCACAGGGTACCCACCTGCTCTGCGCAGTAGGCACGGCTTTGCTCGATGGTGGGCACTTCATACACCAACTTGCCCCCCTGGAAGATGGGCACCAGCATCAGTCTTGCCTCAAAGTTGGTCAAAACCTTGCTCTTCCAAGTTTCAATGGGGTCAAAAATTTCGATGGGCTGGCTGTCGTCCACCACTTCGTCGTGAAGGGTCAGCAGATCGGCCTCGGCTTTGCCGGTGGTCTTGTCAAACAGACGATAGACCTTTTTGAAGTGCGGCGTGGTGATTTTCGCCACATTTTCGCTGATTTTGATTTTGGGGATAATATTCCCCGCCTCATCCTCCACGGCGGCCAGCTTATACACGCCGCCGAACACCGGCGCGCTTTTGGAGGTGATCAGCCGCTCACCCACGCCGAAGGAATCGATCTTGGCCCCCTGCATCATCAGGTCACGAATGATGTATTCATCCAGCGAATTGGACGCCACGATCTTGCACTCGGTCAGCCCGGCGTCATCCAACATACGACGTGCCTTTTTGGACAGATAGGTCAAGTCACCCGAGTCGATGCGAATGGCGCACTTGGTAATACCCTGCGGCAGCAAAACTTCCTTGAAGGCCTTGATGGCGTTGGGTACGCCCGACTTGAGCACGTTGTAAGTGTCCACCAGCAGGGTGGCGGCGTTGGGATACAGCTGGCAATAGGTTTTGAAGGCGGTGTACTCATCGTCAAACATCTGCACCCAGGAGTGCGCCATGGTGCCGGTGGCCGGACAGCCGTACCACAGATCCGCCATGGTGCAGGCCGTACTGGCACAGCCTGCGATGTAAGAGGCGCGCGCGCCCGACAAGGCTCCGTCCGCGCCCTGGGCTCGGCGCGAGCCAAACTCGGACACCGGCCGTCCCTGTGCCGCGCGAACAATGCGGTTGGACTTGGTGGCGATCAAAGACTGATGGTTGACGGTCAGCAGCAAAAAGGTTTCGATAAACTGAGCCTGAATGGCGCTGGCGCGCACGGTCAGAATGGGCTCACCGGGGAAAACCGGCGTACCCTCGGGCACGGCCCAGATATCACCGGTAAACTTAAAGTGCTTCAGATAGTCCAGAAACTCCTCGCAGAAGCAACCTTTGGATCGCAAATAGTCGATGTCTTCCTCGTCAAAGGCCAGATTCTGAACGTATTCCACCACCCGATCCAGACCGGCTGCGATGGCAAAGCCACCGCCATCGGGAACGCTGCGGAAGAACAGATCGAAATAGCAAATGCGATCGCCCAGCCCGGTGCGCAGATAGCCGTTGCCCATGGTCAGCTCATAAAAGTCGCACAGCATGGTGTAATTAATGTGGTGTTTCATACACAACCCCTCATTTCCGGTTCAGCACGGTAACCTGCAGCCCCTCCAAAACATCCAGCGCCTTCTCATGAAGCACGGGGTCAGGGGAGGCAGTCAGCGCGGCATCCACCACGATCTCGGCCTCAGGCAGCGCCGCCTTGGCGATCACGGCATTGGACAGCACGCAAATGTGGCTGACCAGACCGCACAGCTCCACCTGGGCGTATTCGCTCTCCTCCAGCCATTGCCCCATCTCCAGAGAGGGGAAGGTCGCCTTGCAGAAGAATTCATCCTTATCCTTGGACGCCTGGGCCACCTTATCATACAGGTACCAGCCCTCGGTCTCCCGAATACAATGGGCGACCGGCAGTTTGCGTCCCTCCTGCGTGTCCATATAATCTTCATCGTGGGTATCCACAGTAAAGATAATGTCATCGCCATTTTTACGGTATTCCCGGATTCGCTCCACAATGGGATCGGCCAGCGCTTCGGCGCCGGGGAAGCCAAGAGCGCCGTTGACAAAGTCATTCTGGTAGTCTACCACGATCAGCACGCGATTCATGCGCACACCTCCACGGTTAAATTAAGACCTTTTCATAGCAATGAAAGGGCAACGGGCGGCTGGAAAAATGGGTGTCCGCCACAAAGGTAAAGCCGCGCTTCAAAATCAGCGCCTGCATCCGGTCGTTCAAACAGTAGGTATCAATCCGCAAGGCTTGCACCCCCTGCGCCCGTCCCTCCTGCTCAAACCGGTCAAACAACAGTCCGGCCACGCCCTGCCGCATGGCGGCAGGATCTACGGCCAGCCGATGCAGCACCACGGCCGGCTCGGGGTAGGAAAAGGGCACGCCTTCGTAGTTGACCTCATGACCGCAGGTGATGGCGCCCACGCCCCGGATGGCGCCGCTTTGGTCATCGCTCACGCACCAAAGCTGGCCTTTTTCGATATCGGCGGCATAATCGGCGGCAAGGGGATAGCTTGGCCCCCACTGATCATTACCCCGGGCGTTCATATCCGCCACCGCCCGTTGCACCACCGCCCAGATGTCGTTCAGGTCTTCCAACCGGGCACGTCGAATGATATTCATCCAGCCCGTCCTTACAAAGGAAGTGGGCCCATGGCATCGTGCAGTTCCTGGGTGATGGCGCCCTGGAACAGACGCACGGCATGGCTGTGCAGGCCCTCCAACCGAGAGGGGATGCGGTCGGGAGCCAAATTGCCGCTGACCGAAAAGTCGCCGTCCAGAATAAAGCGCTTTTCCCCTTGAGTATCTGCTGCGCCGCGGTTCAGCACGCCCGGGCCGGCGTGCAGCTTGAGCCGGCAGCCGTCCTGCAGGGGAAGCTCCAAATCCAAGCCACTGCGCGTCACAGCGTTTTCATCCACGTCGGGCTCGCCCAACACACCAATATACGGGCTGGGGATGAGATCGTCCCACATCAGATGCTCCACGCCCAGTGCCTTACGGGACACGGCGTTGATATAGCGCAGACCGACCCGCTCAAAAAAGGCCGGCTGGTAGACACGGATAAAATGGGCCAGAATCCGATCCAGCCGCTGGGCAAAGTCCTCCCACCGGGTGTAGGAACTGGTGGACAGGGCTATAAAATGGTTGGTCAGGTTGATCTTCCACGTTCCGTCCGTCGAAATGAAGTGGTAATTGGTCACAGGGGACTGTTGCTGTACGGTGGGGTTGGGCGTACCCATGCCGGTGATCACAGGCGCCGCCTGCTCCTGGCGCACGGCGTAGCGGGGAAAATCGCCCCGGACGGCCTCCTGAAACGCGACCGGCTCATTGGCTCCGATCGACAAAATGGTGGGGAAGCGCAGCTGACAAATCACCTCGACCAGCGGTGCATTGGCATATAAGTAGCGGTCATCATTGGGCGCAAACAGCATAACGGGCAACCTTCCTTCGCATTTATTTTGACTAATTGTATATTTTATCCTGTTTGCATGGGAATGTCAACGCAGGGCGCGCCCTTTCCCCGGTAAACGCAGAAACGGACTGCACCGTTTCCGGTGCAGTCCGTTTTCCTTTCACATCACTTTGCTTGTAATTTGGCGACCCCATGATACAGCAAAACCAGTGCCCCGCTCAGCAGCGCGCCGCCGATGATGTCGCTGACCCAATGCACCCCCGAAACCAGTCGGCCAAGCACCATAAACGCAACAAACGCACCCATGGCACTAAGCACCACGCCTTTGAGAACACGATTGCTTATGCGATCGTAAAACTGCAGCATGGCCGTGGGCATCACGCACAGGACCAGCAGGGTCGTCGAGGACGGATAGGATGCTTCCAATCGTCCCTCGATCAGAACCGGTCTGTAATTGATGACAACCTGTTCAAACAGGGCGTATGCCGCCATGACCACCACGTAAAATCCGCCCAGAACAAACATGCTGTGATCCACGCTGCGCAACTGTTTTCTGCCAATCCATTGTGCCAGACCAAGCAACGCAAAACCAAGGACAACACACAGCGGCACCAGTCCCAGCCAGTCTGTGACGGTATATAGGGACATATGCACGCCGGTCAGGCTATGAACAAATCGGTTCAGCGTTGCAAATCCGACAGCAGACCCCTGCGGCCCGATGGGTTGCACATCGACGCAACCGACCGCAACCGTCCACAGCACAAACGCGGCAAGCAGTCCCAGCGCAATGCCAAAAACCTTCTTGTTGTACTTCTTCATTCCCGATTGTATCTCCCTTTTTCTGTATTGGGCGTTAACCCAAATACAGGTTAAAAAGAAGAACGACCGGACGCAAGAAACCACTTGTCACATCGGTGACACGGTTGGTATCACACCCGCCGAACCAGCATAACCGCCTTGATCACCAGAAACAGGAACAGCAACGCTGCCGCATAGGGCTGCGAGCTGATGATAAACAGGAACACGCCCAGAGCGTGTAACCCCAAGGACAGCTTGCTTTTCAGCCGCACCCAAACGGCGTAATGACCGTTTTGCAGAGCAAGGGTCAATACCCCCCATACGATCATTGCCACAATGACCACAAAATAGGCACTGCGCAGGTAGGATGCGACTTCATTCAGCGCCAGCAGCGAGACCCCCTGTATGATCTGGCCTGCTTTCTGGCCGAAGAAGGGCAGAAAAAAAAGCATCGCGGTACTGCAATCCAGCAGTCCGAACACCAGGTCACGCAGCTGCGTTTCCTTTTGCTTATTGTATGCTTCCGCAAGGGTCAGCACCTGATCGCAGGACAGCAGCTCATCGATGGTCACGCCAAAAAATGCCGCGATGGCTTTTAAGGAATCGATATTGGGATAGCCTCTGCCGGATTCCCACTTGGAAATCGCAGTTCGGGACACAAACAAGGCCTCCGCCAACTCTTCCTGGGTCAGCCCCTTTTGCTTTCTCAGCTGCTGTAGTTTTTCATTGAATTCCATACTAACCGCTCTTTCTGAATCTTACCGATACACGGCAGGTTCTGATTGCTCTGTTTCTTTACTGTATCACATTTTGCACTTATCTTCAATGCTTGGCAAACCGCCCGGCCAACGCAACAGCCTTTTGCCAATCGCAGTGCATCGTTTCCCCCTCACCCATACGCCTTCTTCGGAATAAGATAAGGCGACTGGAGGGAATGCCATGAAACACGCGATGAATGTATGGGTGCTCGGCGGAGATTTACGCCAGGCGAAGCTGGCCCGGCTGCTGCAGGAGGATGGCCACACGGTACACACCTACGCCCTGGAACAGGCCGAGGACACCCCGGCTTGCCAACCCACGCTGGAGGGCGTGGACGTGGCCGACTGCGTGGTGCTGCCGCTCCCCGTTGTTGGGGAAACGGGCACATTGCACGCGCCGCTGTCCCCCTCCTGTCATCCACTGGACGAAATTTTCGACGCGCTGCACCCCAGGCAAATCATTTGCGCCGGCAAGGTATCGCCGCAAGTCCACGCCATGGCCAAAGCCCGCGGTTTGGTCTTGCACGATTACCTGGCCCGGGAGGAGCTGGCCGTGGCCAATGCGGTGCCCACCGTGGAGGGAGCGATCCAGATCGCCATGCAGACGCTTCCCATCACGCTGCACGGTGCTCGGGCGCTGGTCATCGGCTACGGGCGGCTGGGCAAACTGTTGGCCCATCGTCTGAACCTGCTGGGGGCCCATGTCAGCGTTTCGGCACGCAAATGGTCCGATCTGGCCTGGGCCGAGGCCTACGGCCACAGCGTAGAGCAGACCGACCGGCTGGACGGCTGGCTTTGCAGTTACGATCTCATCGTCAACACGGTGCCCGCACCCGTGCTGGGCGAAGGACGCTTGCGTGAGCTCAAGGCAGACTGTCTGGTCATCGATTTGGCATCCAGCCCGGGGGGCGTGGACCGGGAGGCCGCCCGGCAACTGGGTGTTTCGGTCATTTGGGCTTTGTCGCTGCCCGGAAAAACCGCCCCGGTCACGGCAGGCAAAGCTATTTTAAGCACCATATATAATATCTTGCGAGAGCAGGAGGTATAGCATGAAACCCATTCGTGTGGGATTTGCCTTTTGCGGATCCTTCTGTACATACGATAAGGCTCTGGCCGCATTGGAACAGGTCAAGGCCGAATTTGGCGATGTGACCCCCATTGTGTCCGAGCGCGGCGCCAGCCTGGACACCCGCTTTGGCTACGCCCACGATTTTCTTCGGGAGATCGAGCGCATCTGCGACAAGCGGATCATTTCCACCATTCAGGCCGCCGAGCCCATTGGCCCTAAGGGATTACTGGACGTTCTGGTCATTGCCCCCTGCACGGGCAACACGCTGGCCAAACTGGCCGTCGGCGTGACCGACTCCTCGGTGACCATGGCGGCCAAGGCCCATCTGCGCAACGGCCGACCGCTGGTCATCGGGGTGTCCACCAACGACGGCCTGGCGGCCAGCGCACGCAACATCGGGGAGCTTCTGCTGCGAAAAAACATCTACTTTGTTCCCTTCCGGCAGGATGACCCTACAGGCAAGCCCACCTCGCTGGTGGCCGATTTCACCCGACTTTCCGCCACCCTTCGGGCTGCGCTGGAGGGGGAGCAGCTTCAACCGCTCCTGTTGGGGACAGAATAAAAAAACATGGGTGGGGAAAACCCCACCCATGTTCATTTTTCGGTACGGGAAACGACCACCGAACAGGCAATGTCGCCCAGCACATTAAGCGTGGTACGGGCCATGTCCAGCACCCGGTCCACGCCCCACACCAGACTGACCCCCTCCACCGGCAATCCCACCGAGGTCAGTACCATGCTGAGCATGACGGTGCCCGCCCCGGGCACACCGGCTGTGCCGATAGAGGCCAGCGTACAGGTCAGCACCACCGTCAGCTGCTGCATAAGCGTCAGAGGGATGTGATAGGCGTTTGCAATAAACAGAGCGCACACGCCTTGATAAATGGCCGTGCCGTCCATATTGATGGTGGCGCCCAGCGGCAGCACAAAGGAGCGCACCGGATGGGGCACGCCCAGCCGGTCGGCTGCCTCAAGGGCCAGCGGCAGAGTGGCCGCCGAACTGGAGGAGGAAAAGGCGAACAGCGCCGCCGGCGCACAGGTACGGAAAAAGCGAAGCGGCGTGATTCGCCCCAGAGCAAATACCGTGGCGGAATAGACGATCAGCGCATGGACCAGACAGGCGGCGTACACCAGAGTAATGACCCCCAGCAGATCCATCAGCACCGCCGGGCCGTATTGCGCCACCACCGGGGCAATCAGCGCAAACACGGCAAAGGGCGCAAACTTCATAACCGCCCCGGTCAGGGCATACATCACATCGGCCAGCGACTCCACCACCACAAACAACGGCCGACCTGCCGCCCCGGCGATCAGAATACCGCCGCCAAAAATCAGCGCGGTGACAATGATCTGCAGCATATTGCCCTGGGCCAGCGCAGCCACCGGGTTGGTTGGAACCAGATTCCACAGCGCAGAGGTCATCTCCGGCGCCTGCGTCTGCCCGGTAACAGGCGGGGGCGTTAAATTCATACCCCGACCCACCGGGAACAGATTGGCCGCCATCAGTCCCACGGTGACCGCCAGTGCCGTGGTAAGCAGATAAAACACGATGGTCTTGCCGCCGATGCGTCCCACACTTTTGGCGTCCCCCAGACCGCACACGCCCACCGTAATAGAGGAAAACACCAATGGAACGATCAACAACTTGACCACGTTCAAAAACAGTGTTCCAATCGGCTGCAAAAAGCGTTCGGCCCATTGGGGCGCACCCTGCAGCAGCAAGCCCACCAGAATACCCGACACCAACCCCACAATGATCCATACCGAAAGACTGACCCGGCGCAAGCGCCCCATTGTACTCCACCCCTTTTTCCATAGCTTGCCCAGCCACAGGGTGAAATACCCACAACAAAAAAAGAAGCGTTCCGTGATCGGAACGCTTCTTTTTCATACGTTGAACTTAGACGGGGTCGTTGAGGAACTTCTTCTCCAGACGGAAGACCTCGAACAGCTGCTTGTCACGCTTGGCCTTCAGAGCGTCCATGTCCACGCCGGTGTAGTCATAGAAGCCCTTGCCGGTCTTGATGCCCAGATCGCCGGCCTCAACGAGAGCGGCCAGAGTGGTGGGCATCTCGTCGCCGTTT
>JAZSCJ010000034.1:0-5016 GCA_045602885.1 Oscillospiraceae bacterium | reverse complement strand
GATGGCGTCGGCGTGGCAGGTTTCGATAATCTCACGCATCTCGCTGTCCACCCCGGCAAAGGTCTCCTGTGCGCAGTCCATGCCATAGCCGCCGTCCAGATACTGGCTGCGCACCGTGGCCAGACCCATCATGCCGTACTTTTTGCTCATACCATACATGGCCACCATCTTACGGGCAAGCTCGGTGGCCTTTTCGATGTCGTTGGCCGCGCCGGACGACTTGGACTGGAAGACCACTTCCTCGGCGGCACGTCCGGCCAGCAGGGTGCGGATCTCGGCCAAAATATCCTGCTCGGTCATGAGGAACTTTTCCTCCTCGGGCAGGTGCAGAGTATAACCCAGCGCGCCCTGGGTGTGGGGCACAATGGTGATCTTGGACACCGGCATGGTGTTGTCCTTCTGCTTGGAGGCCACCAGTGCGTGGCCCACCTCGTGATAGGCGATCATGCGCTTTTCCTTTTCGGTCAGCACGGTACCTTTCTTTTCCGCACCGGCGATAACCGTTTCAAAGGCGATGAGCAGATCGTTCTGATTGACCGCCTTGCGGCCCAGTCTTACGGCACGCAGCGCAGCCTCGTTGACCAGATTGGCCAAATCGGCACCCACACAGCCGGCGGTGGCCTGGGCGATCTTGTTCAGATCCACGTCCTCAGCCAGACGAATGTTTCGGGTATGCACCTGCAGCGTGGCCAGACGACCGGCCAGATTGGGCCGATCGACGGTAATGCGGCGGTCAAAGCGGCCGGGGCGCAGCAGGGCCTTATCCAGCACCTCGGGCCGGTTGGTGGCGGCCAGAACGATGACACCCTTGGTGGGGTCGAAGCCGTCCAGCTCGGCCAGCAGCTGGTTGAGGGTCTGCTCCCGCTCGTCGTTGCCACCCATGCGGTTGTCACGGGATTTGCCGATGGTGTCGATCTCGTCGATGAAGATAATACAGGGGGCCATCTTGGCGGCCTCTTTAAACAGGTCACGGACACGGGAGGCACCTACGCCCACGAACATTTCCACAAAGTCCGAGCCACTGATGGAGAAGAAGGGCACGTTGGCCTCACCGGCCACCGCCTTGGCCAACAGCGTCTTACCGGTACCGGGCGAGCCCACCAGCAGCGCGCCCTTGGGCAGCTTGGCGCCGATCTCGGTGTACTTGGCCGGGTTGTGCAGCATATCAATGATCTCCTGCAGGGACTCCTTGGCCTCATCCTGTCCGGCCACGTCCTTGAAGGTAACCCCGGTCTTTTTCTCCACATAGACCTTGGCGTTGGCCTTGCCCACGCCGCCGATGCCGCCAAAGCCACCGCCGCCACCCATCTTCTTAAACATAAAGTGGTAGACCAGCATCAGCCCGCCCACCATAAGAACCATGGGCAGCACATAGTTGAGCAGCAGGCTCACCAAAAAGGAGGACTCCTCCACGATCTCGGTGCCGTATTGTGCGCCGGTTTCACGCAAAAGGGGCAGCAGCTCGGCATCCGACAGCGGGGCCGTGACATAGACCACCTTCTTCTCCGGCTGGGCAAACAGTTCCTCGGGCAGCAAGGGATTGCTCGGAAGCTCCGGCTGCTGCGGCGCTTGCTCGGACTCAGACGGCTCCTGATAGGACAGCTCGCCCTCTTCGGTCATGGACCAGCCGGGTCGCAGATAGAAGTTAAAGCGATTGGACTTTACCTCCACCCGCTCTACGGCACCGGCCTCTACTGCGGCGTAAAAATCGGAGTACAGGATCTCTATCGCTCCCTTGGCGCTCATGCCGGAAAACAGGGCATTGAACACAACCGTCAACGCCAGCGCCCATATCACGATGGAGAGAAAGCCCGTCAGTTTCTTTTTGTGATTCGGGTCGTTGTTTTTATCTTTCTTGGGGTCCAATCGGGTATCCTCCTTGCAAGAATATATCGTAAGCTATCTTATACTAAACCATTGTGTTTTAATATATCATGCCCTATTGCTAAAAGCAAGAAAAGAGCGGTAAACTTTCTGTGAAGATGCGCCGGCACACGACTTGCCAGACATGGCGAAACTGTGATATAATTTCACCGAAATTTGATCGAATCGGAAAGGCAGAAACACTATGAAAGAACGACGCTCTCGCCCGCCCATGCCGCAAGCTGAGTCCGACGGGATCATCGAAGGGCGCAACGCGGTGATTGAAGCGCTGCGCACCGACACCCCCATCGACAAGATCTATCTGGCCAAGGGCGAAACCGATACCACCCTGGGTCACATCGCCTCCACTGCGCGCAGCAAGGGCATTGTGGTGGTGGAAACCGACCGGCGCAAGCTGGACGAGCGCAGCATCACCCACTCCCATCAGGGCGTCATCGCCGTGACTGCCGTGCGAGAGTACGCCAGCGTGGAGGACATTCTCAACGCCGCCCGGGAAAAGGGCGAGCTGCCGCTCATCGTGGTCTGCGACGAGCTGAGCGACCCCCACAATCTGGGCGCGGTCATCCGCACCGCCGAATGTGCCGGTGCCCACGGCGTTGTCATCCCCAAGCGCCGCTCGGCCGGACTGACCGCCATCGTGGCCAAAACCTCGGCCGGCGCCGTCAGCCACGTCCCCGTGGCACGGGTGCCCAACATCCCCACGCTGCTGAAAGATTTGAAGAAAGAAGGACTGTGGGTTTTCGGCACGGCCGCCGATGGCGACACCTCGCTGTACAAGGCCGATCTGAAGGGCCCGGCAGTCATTGTCATTGGCAGCGAAGGTGACGGCATGGGCCGTCTGGTGACCGAACAGTGCGATTTCAAGGTTTCCATCCCCATGAACGGTAAACTGAACTCTCTCAACGCCTCGGCCGCGGCTGCTATTCTGCTGTATGAAGCCGTGCGCCAACGACTCAACGGGTGATTTTATACCATGGCAAACAATCGGCATGACCAACCGGATCACGAGGCCCAGATCTACTCCATCGAGGAGATTTTGGCAGAGTTTTCCTCCTCCCGCAAGGAGGTGGAACAGGTTTCTGCGCCCAAAAAAGCCCCCAAACCGTCCAATCCGGACTCCCCTCCCTCTGCGCCAACCCCCTCCGACATAGACACGGACAAGGGTAAGCGCAAGGAAACGGATAAGGGCGCAGACAAGGTCATCCAATTCCCCGCAGGGCAAGCCGCCGATCCCCCGCCGGAGGAGCCGGAAGCGCCGCTGACCCGTCTGCTGAAAAAGGCCGACGATTATGCCGCGCGCATGTTTGCCGAGGAGTCCCCCGACCCGGAGGCACTGCGTGCCGAAGCCCTTCTGCCCGGCGTGGACGAGGAACGCCCCCACCATCTCTGGCCCACGCGTCCCCACCTTCCGCGCCGTGTCAAAACCTTTCCCGACACGCCGCCGCAGGCTCTTGCCGCACAGTACACCAAACGTCTGCGCGGTTTAAACCTGCGCAGGATGGTGGTTCTGTTGCTGGCCCTGCCTCTGCTCTATCTGAATCTATCGTTGCCCCTGCCCGGGTTTTTGCAGGCAAACAACCTGCAAGTCTGGATCTGCGCCGCGCTGCACGCCCTGGCTCTGATTTTAAGCTATGACCTGGTGGTGGCCGGATTAACCCACTTGGGTGCAGATACCCTAACCGTACTAGCCGCCGCGGTCACCCTGGCCGATGCCTGCACCATGAATGTGCTGGGCAATCGCCAGGCAAGTCTTCCCTACAGCCTGGTTTCTGTGCTGGCACTGGGCATCGGGCTATGGGGACGACAGCTCAAGCTGCTGTCGCTGCGCTCAGCCTGCCGCATCGCGGCCGCCGCCAAAACCCCGTATCTGGTCACCTTGGACGAGGCAAAGTGGGACGGCCGCCCGGTCTTTTTCAAGTGGCAGGGCAGCCCCACCGGCTTTGGCAGCCAAATCCAATCGGACGATGGCGCTATGCGGGTGTTTCGTCCCATGGCCATGGTTTTGATCCCGGCCTGTTTGCTGTTTGCGCTGATTGCTTCGGTGGGCAAGGGCCATCCCGAGCTATTCCTTTGGTGCCTTTCGGCCATGCTGTGCGCCTGCGCCTCGCTCTCGGGCGCGCTGGCTTTCGCTCTGCCCTACCGTTCTCTGTCCCAGCGTCTGGCCGGTGTAGGCGCTGCGTTGGCCGGTTGGGATGGCATCCGCCGCCAGGCGCCGGATGCCGGTATTCTGCTGACCGACACCGACCTGTTCCCCCCCGGCTCGATTTCCCTCAACGGCGTCAAAACCTTTCAAAACCACCCCATTGAACGGGTGATCTCCTTCACCGCCACATTGATTCGGGACATGGGCTGCGGTCTGGAACGCACCTTCCACGAACTGCTGCACAGCCAGGGCGGTATCTACCGCAAAGCCACCGAGCTTGTCTGCTACGAGGGCGGCGCCAGCGCCGTGATTCAAAACCAGCATGTATTGGTGGGCAACGCCTCTTTCATGAAGCTGATGGAGGTATCCATGCCCCAGGGTCTGAATGTCAAAAACGCCGTGTTCTGCGCCATCGACAACGAACTGGCCGGCATCTTCGTGCTGAACTACTCGCTCCATGTCACGGTGCGTCCTGCCTTGAGCGGTCTGATCTTCAATAAGATCTCGCCCATTCTGGCCACACGGGACTTCAATCTGATTCCCTCTATGCTGCATCGGCGCTTTAAGCTCCCGGCAGATAAAATGGAGTTCCCCGAACAATCCCGCCGCCATGCGCTGTCCAACCCGGAACAGCCCCATGACCGCCCTCTGGTCTGTCTGCTTTGCCGGGAGGGCATCGGCCCGCTGGCCGAAACCGTTGTGGGGGCCAAACGGCTTCACCGGGCCACCTTGACCAGCTCGGTACTTTCCGCCCTCGGTTCGGTGGTCGGTCTGCTTCTGGCTTTCTATCTGACCGGGAAGATGGCCTTTGGCTCGCTTTCGGTCATGAACCTGCTGGTCTTTCTGCTGATGTGGCTGATCCCCACGCTGTTGATCTCCGGCTGGGTCAAACGCTATTAACAACAAAACGTGGCTACCCCCCTTGGGGGGGCGGCGGTTTTTCTTTTATTCATTCTTGCGCCCCCCGGGGCCCTTACACCCCCACCCTC
>JAZSCJ010000033.1:0-30170 GCA_045602885.1 Oscillospiraceae bacterium | reverse complement strand
CCATTTTCCCCCCAGACAACAATCTTTTCCTTTTGAGCAAATGAGCACACGCCCCGGCTTCCCCTTGGGAAAGCCTCGGCGTTTTATTCCTGTAATACGCTTGCTCATGCCTGCAGCAGCACACCGGCCTGCCGCAGCGCTTCGGTAATGCGGGTTGCGGTCTCCTCGTCCGGGCAGCGCACGGTATGCAGGTGAATGCCGTCGGTCAGAGCAGACAGAGGGCTGGCACCCTGCGCCTTTTTCAAAAACTGCTCCACATCGTGGCGCGAGCGCAAATGAAGCTGGCCGGTCAGCTGACCGTAAAGAGGGTGCTCCACGATCACGTCCAGCACCTCGCCGCCCTGGTCGACGATCAGGTTCAATTCCTGCTCCATGTCATCTGAGTTATGGACACAGGCAAAGATTCGGGTCAGCCCCACGGGTTCCTCTCCCATGACATAACCTCGGGGGGTGGCGTTGATTTTCCGTCCGGCCGCCCGCAGCAGGGCCACATCCCCCACAATGACCTGACGACTGACGCCAAACTGCTTGGCCAACGCCGTGGCCGACAAGGGGCGCTTGGCGGCAAGCAGGCGTGCCTCAATGGCGGCGCGCCGTTCCAACGCTGACATGCAAACCCACTCCTCTCCTGTTGCCTTTTGTTTATTTTATTGTTATAATGACACATTGTCAACATGGAAACCACCCCTTGATGGAAAGGAGCGCCGAGATGACCCGGAACGAAGCATTTGAATTTTTGGACCGCACGGCCCGCGGAATCGCCGAAATGTTTGGTTCTTCCTGTGAAACGCTGGTCCACGACATGACGGTTGCCACCCACCCTATTTTGTCCATTTACAACGGCCATGTGTCGGGCCGCTCGGTTGGCTCGACCATGGATATTCTAGGTGCCGGCTGGACGCTGGATGAGGAAGCGCTGGTCACCGATCTGGTCAACCTGTCCGCCACCACGCCCAACGGGCAGCAGATCAAGTCCTCCACCTTCCATCTGATCGGGGAGGACTATAATCTGGCGCTGGGCATCAACTTTGACGTTACCGCGCTGGTGTTCGCCAACCGCACCTTGATGGATCTGATGAACGCCCGATCCGATCTGCAAAGTGCCCTGTGGCAGGGCGGGGACAGTCGCCAGTTGGAAGAAATCTTCGAGGATTGCCTGAACGCTGTCGGCAAGCCGGTCTCGGCACTGACCAAAAAGGACCGCATCAAGGTGGTCACCCTGCTGGAGCAGCGCAATGCCTTCTCCTTCAAAAAGGCCGTGCCCTTTGTGGCCAACCGCCTGCAGGTCTCCCGTTACACCGTTTACAAGTATCTCGGCGAGCTTGCCCAAAACGGCGAGCCGACGCAGGAGGATTAAGCTATGGATTACAAATCCCAGATCGAAGCCTATTTCAGCAACAAGCAGGATGCCCTCATCGAGTCGGTCACCCGGCTTTGTTCCATCCGCAGCGTCAAAGAGGACGCCCAACCCGGTATGCCCTTTGGCCCCGGCCCGGCCCGTTGTCTGGACGAGGCGCTGGCTCTGGCTAGCGAGATGGGGCTGAGTTGTGCCAACTGCGACGGATATGTGGGCACGGTGGATCTCAACGACAAACCCACCAGCCTGCATATTCTGGGCCATCTGGATGTGGTGGGCGAGGGCAGCGGCTGGACGGTCTGCGCCCCCTATGCACCCACGGTGGCCGATGGCTGCATTTACGGCCGGGGCGTGGCCGATGACAAGGGCCCCATGGTGGCCGCGCTCATGGCTCTGCAATGTATCAAGGATCTGAACCTTCCTCTGGCCCACAATGTCCGGGTCATTCTGGGCACCGAC
Source organism: Oscillospiraceae bacterium (assembly GCA_045602885.1). Classification (GTDB taxonomy): domain Bacteria; phylum Bacillota; class Clostridia; order Oscillospirales; family Oscillospiraceae; genus JAJPXI01. Next base: position 28,354 of record JAZSCJ010000033.1, on the reverse strand, counting down.
GAGGAATCGGGCAGCCAGGACATTGCTTACTACTACAGCAAGCACCCTTACGCGCCCTATACCTTCTCCCCCGATGCCGACTTCCCGGTCATCAACATCGAAAAAGGCATGTATCGCCCGGTCTTTACCAAGGCCTGGCCGGAGAGCACCCAGCTGCCCCGACTGGTCAGCCTGCAGGGCGGCTTCCGCACCAACGTCATCCCCAACGAGGCCGAGGCTATTGTGGAAGGTCTGTCCATGGAACAGCTCACACATTGTGTGCAGACGTGCACCGCTGCCACGGGCGCTCAGTTCCAACTTTCCCCTGTGGGCGAGCATCAAATCTGCATCAAGGCACTGGGCAAGGGCGGCCACGCTATGGCCCCCGCCGCCTGCTGCAACGCCATCACCGCCCTGCTGGAACTGGTGGTTACGCTCCCCCTTGCCGAAAGCCAGAGCAAACAGACCTTGCACGATCTGCACGCACTGCTCCCCCACGGGCAAACCGACGGAACGGCGCTGGGCATCGCCCAAAGTGATGCTCTGTCGGGCGATCTGACTGTGGCCTTTACCATCCTCAACGTCACCCAAACCGGCCTGAAGGGCCAGTTTGACAGCCGTGTGTCCATCTGCGCCAACGAGGACAATTGTAAGACACCTTGTGAAAAAGCCTTCTCCGACAAGGGATTTGAATGTATCGGCACTATGCACCCTGCCCACCACACCCCGGCCGACTCCCCCTTTGTGCAAACCCTGCTGCGCTGCTATGAGCAGTACACGGGCCAGCCCGGCCAGTGCATCGCCATCGGCGGCGGAACCTATGTGCATGACATTCCCGGCGGCGTGGCCTTCGGTCCGGTCATGCCGGGCTTTGATACCAATCTGCATGGCCCTGACGAACGTATCCGCATTTCCGACCTGATGACGGCCGCCAAAATCTTCGCCCAGGCCATCCTCGACCTGTGCGGCTAATGCGTACCGATCTGGAATATATCGGCCCCTACACCATGAAACAGCAAGACGGCGTGTTCCCTCTGGGCAGCGACAGCCAGGCACTGGGCGGCTTTGTTCAGGTGCGCCCCGGGGAGAGCGTGTTTGATCTGGGCTGTGGGGGCGGCGTGCTGGGGCTGTACCTGTTTGCCCGGCAGCCCAATATTAATCTGACCTGTGTAGAGCTGGACCCGGCCGCTGTGGCTCTGGCACAGGAAAACTTTTCCGCCAACGGTCTGGAGGCCGCTGTGCATCAAGGCGACCTGCGCCGGGTGCGTGAGTTCTTCCCCTCCGGTCGGTTTGATCTGGCGGTGTCCAATCCGCCCTATTTTTCGGTGGGTTCGGGCTACTCGGGCGGCAAGGCCCGTATGGAGGAGACCTGCACCCTGCAGGATGTCTGTGCCGCCGCCGGGTGGCTGGTCAAAAACGGTGGGCGCTTTGCGCTGGTGCATCGGCCCGAGCGGCTGTGCGATCTGTTTGAAACGCTGCGCAAGCATCAGTTTGAGCCCAAGCGACTGCAATTCATTCAGGCGGCCGACAAGCCGCCCTCTGCCGTGCTCATTGAAGCATACAAAGAAGGCAAGCCCGGTCTGTCCGTGCTGCCTGTGAATCTGAGGTGAAACCATGGCCGGAATTTTATACCTTGTACCCACCCCCACCGGCAATCTGGGCGACATCTCCCGACGCGTGGCCGAAACGCTGGCGGCGGTGGACTTTACCCCCGCCGAGGACACCCGGGTGTCCCTCAAGCTGCTCAACCATCTGGATCTGCGCAAACCGCTGGTATCCTACTACCGCCACAACACCGAAACCGCCGGCCCGGCCATCGTACAGCGCATCCTTTCCGGCGAGGACTGCGCACTGGTCACCGATGCCGGTACCCCCGCCATCAGTGACCCCGGCGAGGAGCTGGTGGCCCTGTGCGCCGAGCAGGGCATTACCGTCATCTCCATCCCCGGCCCCTGTGCCATGGTAACAGCCTTGGCCGCATCGGGTCTTCCCACCGGGCGGTTTACCTTTGAGGGTTTTCTGGCCGTCAACAAGAAAAACCGCCGGGCGCATCTGGACGCGCTCAAAAACGAGGAGCGCACTATGATCTTTTACGAAGCGCCCCACAAGCTCAAGGATACTCTGTCCGATCTTTGCGCCGCCTTTGGCCCGCAGCGGCGCATCGCCCTGTGCCGGGAGCTGACCAAACTGCACGAGGAGATCCTGCGCACCACGCTGGAGCAGGCCGTGGCCCATTACGCCCAGCACGATCCCAAGGGAGAATTTGTGCTGGTGCTGGAGGGCGCACCCCCGGCACAGCCGGAAACGGTCTCCCCCGAAGCGGCGCTGGCCCGGGTGGAAGCGCTGCGCCAGCAGGGTCACTCGCTGAAACAGGCCGCCAAACTGGCTGCCGAGGAGTTCTCTCTGCCCAAAAACAAACTGTACGATTTCGCGTTGGGCAAGCAAGTAACCTGGTAACATGATAATACGGTCGTATTTTGTTGGATTTTATAACTTTCCGTATTATTTTGTATGAAAAAGCAAGCCGCCGGAGCTCCGGCGGCTTGCTTTTTTCCTGTTATTTTGCCTCGTTGAGTTCCTTGAGGCAATTGACGCAGACATTTTTTCCCTTGAAGTTGACCACTTCACGGGCATCATCGCAGAAAATACAGGAGGGCTGATACTTTTTCAGCACGATGGATGCGCCATCCACAAAGATTTCCAGGGAATCACGCTCTGCAATGTCCATGGTGCGGCGCAGCTCGATGGGTAACACGATGCGCCCCAGCTCGTCCACTTTACGCACGATGCCAGTCGATTTCATGTTCTTGTCCTTCTTTCTATAATAATGGTTAATTTTGTAAACTTTTCTAGATTATTATAACATTCGGTATTAAGTTGTCAATAACAAATTAGCAAAAAACCTGCTATTTTTTGTCGAACGTGAAACATTTGTAAAAAACGCTGCGCTCGTTGCATGGCATATCCCACCCTCCGCAAGCGTAAATTGGCACAAAGGCAGGTGGGTGTAATGGCCATGAGTGTGATCTGGACGGTCATGGTGGCGGTGGCGATAATCTGTGGCGTAGCCACCGGACGGGCGGATGCCGTATCGGCCGGTGCTTTGGAGGGTGCGGCGTCAGCAATCGACCTGTGCCTGTCCATGACCGGCGTACTGTGTCTTTGGACGGGTGTCATGGAAATCATGACCCGCTCGGGACTGAGCCAAAAGCTGGCCCGGCTGCTGATGCCAGTGCTGCGACTACTGTATCCCGAGTTCGCCGCCGATGGGCAGGTGATGGAAACCGTGGCCGCCAACGTGTCGGCCAATCTGCTGGGCTTGGGCAATGCCGCCACGCCGCTGGGGATCCAGGCCGCGCGCCACATGAGTCGGCGCAGTCCCGGCGTAGCCAGTGACAGTCTGTGCATGCTGGTGGTTTGCAACACGGCATCCATCCAGCTGATCCCCACCACGGTTGCCAGTCTGCGCGCCGCGGCCGGATGCGACACGCCCTTCGACATTCTTCCGGCCGTCTGGCTGGCTTCCGGCTGCTCGGTCTGCGTGGGCATTGTGACGGCCAGGCTGCTTGCCGGGCTGTGGAGAACGTGCCGATGGAACTGATCGTCCCGGCCGTCATCGCCCTGACCGCGGTGTACGGATGCCTGCGCCGGGTGGATGTGTACGACGCCTTGGTGCAGGGGGCTGGAAACGGATTGCAGGTCATGCTGCGCATCGTACCGGCCATGGTCGGGCTATTGACCGCCGTATCCATGCTGCGTGCCTCGGGCGCGTTGACCATGGCCGCCGACCTGCTCACCCCGGTTCTCCACGCCCTGGGCATTCCGCCGGAAACCATAGCGCTGCTTTTGATCCGTCCGGTCAGCGGCAGCGCGGCTTTGGGGGTAGGAGCCGAGCTGATCTCCACCTACGGCCCCGACAGCACCATTGGCCGCACGGCGGCCGTCATGCTGGGCAGTACCGAAACCACCTTTTATACCATCGCCGTCTATTTCGGCGCCGCCGGCATCGCAAAAACCCGTTACGCCGTACCGGCCGCCCTGTGCGCCGATCTGGCCGGATTTTTGTGCGCCGCCTGGGCTGTGCGTATCTTATTGGGTTGATCGGCGCCCCCCCTCCCCGTGTATGCCCATGTAATCTGCAACTTTTCCCATTTTCCACCATCCCCCTTTACTTTTGCATCGTTTGGGTATAGAATAAGTTATTCATCGTATCCCGTGGGAGGTGCTGCATGAGCACACAGAACAAACCCAACAGCGACAATAACTGGGGCGCTTGGATTCCCATTATCATTTTGTTTTGCGTGGGTGCCTGGCCCATCGCCTTTGCTCTTCTGGTCTACCGAATCATCAAGATGGGTCAAAGCCAACAGCAAAAGCAGCAGTCCAACCACCCCTATGACATTATGAACCGGCAGCAGGCGCAAGCCACCGGGCCGGAAGTAACCAAGCAAACAACGCGCAAAACCTCTACTACACGCAAAACCTCCACTACGCGCACCACCAAGCGCACCCGCACTGTCGACAGCTCCACCGGAAACGGACTGCTCATTGGCGGCGGTGTCCTGTCCGGTATCTTCGGGTGCGCCACCCTTGGTATGCTGGGAGAATTTTTGCAGTCCCTGTCTTACGGCTATTTCTTTGCCGATGAACTGATGGGCACCCTGTTCTGTATGATATTCATGCTGGGCGGCGTGTTTATGATGGTTCGGGGCATCAAGAGCAAGCGCCGTCAGGAGCGTTTTTGGAACTATCTGGCCTACATTGGCACCAACCAGGAAATCGGGCTGGCCCACATGGCCGCCACTTTCAATGTCCCGGTGCGAAAGCTGTGCCGTGACCTGGGAAAAATGCTCTCCTCCGGGATCCTGCCGCAGGGCTATCTGGATCTGGCCGCCGGTAAGCTGGTTTTGAGCGAAACCGGCTACCGCGCCCCCGAGCCCCAACCCACACAGGAAAAACCGGCGCAAGACGAGGCCAAGATGCCCCAGGATGACAACGCCATCCTGCAGGAGATCCGACAGGTCAACGATGCCATTCCCGATCCCGTCATGAGCGCTAAAATCGACCGCATCGGCGAGATCACCGGAAAGATTCTGGACTACCAGCGCAAAAATCCGGGCAAGGACAGCCAGCTGCGCAGCTTTTTGAACTACTATCTCCCCACCACGCTGAAGATCCTGCACGCCTATGCCCAGCTGGATGCCCAGGGAATCAGCGGCGAAAACATTTCAGCTGCCAAGACCCGCATTGAGGGCATGATGGACAAGGTGGTAGACGGCTTTGAAACCCAGCTGGACAAGCTGTTCCGGGACGATGCGCTGGACATTTCCTCCGATGTGGCCGTGCTGGAGCAAATGCTGGAAAAGGACGGCCTGGCCGGACAGCAACAGGGTATGACCCTGAACGGATAATCAAACACAAAGAAACACGGGGTGAACCGAATCGGTTCACCCCGTGCTTTTTTCACAGGATACGCAGCGGCGGCCCGTCCAGATGGATCACCCGGTCAACCTGCTGCATCAGATACTGCTCATGGGCGGAAAGCACCACGCAGCGGTTTAAGGCGCGGATGCGCTGCAGAATGCGCATGGCACGCTGGGGGTCCACCCCGGCAAAGGGTTCGTCCAGCAGGTAGCAATCTCCCTCCAGCGCCAAGGCCCGGGCCAAGGCCAGTCGGCGCTGCATTCCCCCGGAAAGCTGATTCGGATCGGAGTTTTCCTCCCCCTCCAGCTCGACCAGAGAAAGCCAGCGCCCCACCTCGCTTCGTCGGGCACGGGGCAACACATCGCCGATCTGCTCGGCCACACTGCGCCAGGGCAGCAGTCGGTTTTCCTGAAAGAGAATGACGCTTCGGGCCGGGTCCAGTCCGGCCACCGTTCCGCTTGGGATGGGTTGCAGAGCAGCCAACACACGCAGCAGCGTGGTCTTTCCACAGCCCGAAGGGCCGGACAAAAGGGTGATCCCACCCTCGGGCAGCTCCAGAGAAAAATTCTCCAGCACCTGCTTTTCTCCAAAGCGCACGCTTACGCCATCAATGCGTATCATGCTGCCGCACCCCCTTTCGCAACAAGCGCACCAGCACCGATTCCACCAGCAAGCTCAGCAGAATGACCACCAACGTCCAGGCAAACAGCTGGGGCGTTTCCAGATTGTTCCGGGAAAAGTAGATCTGCGTGCCGATGGCCTGCTTGGGTCGGCACAGTACCTCGGCCGCCACCCCTGCCTTCCACGCAAGTCCCAGGCCGGTCTCCACACCGGCGGCAAAATAGGGGCGAACCGAGGGCACATAGATGCGCCGCACGGTCTTCCACCATCCAAATCGGTAGGCCCGCGCCAACTCCAACAGCATGGGGTCGGTGCCGCGAATGCCCTTGGACACATTGGCCCAGAGAACCGGCAATACCATAAGCGCCGCAATGACACCGGGCACACGACCGGTATACACCCACAACAGCACCAATAGGATAAAGGAGGCCACGGGAACGGCACGCACCACCTTGACTGCCGGGGACAAAATGCGGTCGCACCAGACGCTGGTGCAAGTCAGCACGGCAATGACGCTGCCCAGCACCACACCGGCCAGCAGACCGACAAAAATACGCACCAGCGTCAACCCCACGGTCCACCAAAAGCCCGCCGTGGTCACCAGCGCAGCCAAGGCCTGCAGCACGCTCCACGGCCCCGGCAAAATCAGTTCCTTGCCCACCGCCATGGCAATGAGCTGCCACACCGTCAGCCAGAACAGCAACGGGATCAGAACGTTGCAGATTCGCGCTTTCATACCGACCTCCTTTCCGCAAAGGAAACTGCTCCCGTCCGGGCGTACCCGGACGGGAGAGCGTTTGCAAGATTATTCTACGCCGTAATAAAACGCGTTATCGGGGATGCCGCCGCCAATGGAGGCAGGGTTGGCCTCATAAAGCACCTGATAGTAGCCCTGGATCTGGTCACGCATCTCCTCACCGGCAATGTAGACCAGATTGCAGTCGGGAATGGCCTGCTTGGCGATGGCCGCCGAAGGCACAATGCCAAACTGCTCCACCAGCACAGCAGCCTGCTCCACATTGGTGTTGACGTATTCAATGGAGGCTTGATAGTCCTGCAGGAATGCCTCCACCGCCTGGGGATTCTCCCGGGCAAAGTCAGTGCGCACCACCACGGTGGTCATGGTCAGCACGCCGGAATCGGTCACCTTGTTCCACTCCTCGGTCAGATCCAGCACCGAAGCAATCTGGAAGTTGCCGGCCTGCTTGGCCTTGATCTGTACCGCCGTGGCGGCCGGTACGGGCAACATGACGTACTGTGCATCACCGCCCAGCATGGCCGCCTGCACTTCCTCTGCCGTCTTCCAGATCATTTCCACATCGGTTTCCATGTCCAGCCCATTCTGCCGCAGCAGATGAGCCAGCACAAACTGGGGGTTGGCACCCTCGCCGTGGGCATAGATGGTCTTGCCGGCCAGATCGGAAATGCTGGTGATGGTGGAGGCAACACCACTTTCGCTGCGCTCCAGAATGTAGAGCACGCCCAGCGTGGACAGGCACAGGGCCTGCACGCCGCCTTCCGACTTGTTGTACAGGTTGGCCGCCACATTGGACGCCATGGCGGCAATGTCCAGCTCACCGTTGATCAGCTTGGCCGAGATCTCATTGTTGTCGGCGGCAATGGTCACCTCGTAGGGGATCTGCGTCGTGCCGGCTTCATTGTCGGCCAGCAGTTTGGCCGCACCCACACCGGTGGGGCCACCCAGCACGGCAAAGCGCACGGGCGTTGCCTGCTCGCCCTGCTCGGGGGGCACCTCAACAGGGCCATCGGGCGGGGGATTCTGTCCGGGAACGTCCACCGGACGCTGACCGCAGGCCACCAGACTCAAGCCCAGAACCAGGCACAAAACCAGAGCCAATACACGTTTTTTCATGGTCGTTTCCTCCGATACCTTCTTGTATTCCACTCATTTTTCTTTCAACACGGCAGGGAAATCCCCCGGCCGATCGCTTTTCTTGCGATTGGTTCCATACTTTTTTAGTATGTGGCAGGCTTTACACGTTTGTCAAGTATTTTGCATAAGATAACGGCGAACGCATCACAGAAGGAGGGAGGAAGATGTCCGAGCGCACCCCACACGCCGCCCCCGACCAGCCCTGGATGGAGGATACCCCCATGAGCCGCTACTGCAACCCCATCCCGGTCTGCACCGATCCGCACAACCGCAACGGCCGCGACACCCAAAGCCAGTTGGATCAGATCCTGCTGGCGCTGCACGGTCAAACTCAGCTTTTGATCGACCTTTTGGGTGCCGTCAACGGTCTGACGGCCGCCGTTTTGGCCGACCATACTTAGCCGCCGTACCGCCCATTCCCGGGCGGTACGGCAGAAGAATCTTAAATTTTTCTGAAGTCCAATTTTCTCCTTGCCGAACGGGGTCGGATTGGGTATACTGTAAGTTGACATAAAATGGACGAAAGCGGTGCATTTCCATGGCAAATCACAAAAAACGCAAACCCTCTCCCCGGCAGATCGCGCTGTCGGTTTTGAAGGCAATTTACATCCTTATATTTGTTGTGTCAGCCATCATCGTGATCCTGTACGGTCTGTTCCACGCGCTCATCCGACCGCCCAAGCCAGTGCAGCCGTCACCGCCGACCGGCGTCATCACCCAGCCCACCGACACAACGCAAACCACACCGGATCCCCAACCCCAGGTCACGCCTTTGCAGCGCAAAGAGGATTTTTACACCTTCCTGCTGCTGGGCACCGACGACGGCAACGGCAATGCCGACACCATCATGGTGGCCTCTTACGACGTGAAGTACAACCGGATCTCGGTACTTTCGGTTCCCCGTGACACGCTGGTGGACGTTTCCCGTACCGTCAAGAAGGTCAACGCCGCCTATGGTATGGGCGGTGTCACGCAAGTGCTGGACGAGCTGCAGCCCATTCTGGGCTTCCGCCCCGACCACTACATCAAGGTGGATCTGCGTGCCTTTGTGAAGATCGTGGATCTTCTGGGCGGCGTCAGCTTTTATGTGCCCGAGGATATGCACCACAACGACGGCGCCGGTTTCATCATCGACCTGAAGCAGGGCACGCAATGGCTGACCGGCGAGCAGGCTATGCAGCTGGTACGCTACCGCGGCTATGCCAACGCCGATCTGGGTCGGATGCAGACCCAGCAAAAATTCTTGCAGCAGCTGACCAAGCAGGTTCTGTCCTGGAGCACCGTGCCCAAGATCAACCAACTTGCCGAGATCTTTGTCCAGCATCTTGATACCGACCTGAGCGCCAGCGAGCTGGCCTACTTTGGCACCTGCGCTCTGACACTGGACTTTAGCGGCGATGTTTCCTTTGCCACGCTGCCCGGCGACAGCGCAGTGCACTATCAAGGCGTATCCTGGTATTACGAGCTGGATCCCCAAGCCTGTCTGGATCTGTTCAACGATACCGTCAACCCCTATACCACCGATCTGACGGCGGAGATGGTTCACATCTTCCAGGCCCCCTGAGCGCCATGAAGCAACGATATACCCGGCTGAAGCTGCGTCTGCTTCTGACCGTGATCTTTGTTGCGTTGGGCTGTACGCTGTTGTCCTGGCTTTTGTTGGAGTTGTTGGTGGATGGGCCGCTGCAGCAGCCGGCCACCCACGCCGTTGCATGGCTGGCGCAATTTCTGTTCGGCCACAGCGACACGGCGGCCTTGACCCTGTATGACACCTACGTGCGCCAGCACAAGGCGCTTTACATCGTGGCCGCCACCCTTGTGATGACGCTGATCGCCTTTTACCTTTCGCTGGGCAGCTTTACCCGACAGCTCAACCAAATCGCCCTTGGGATGCGCCTGGTGGCCGCAGAATCCAACCAGCCGGGGCAGCTGCCCCGGGAGTTGGCGCCGCTGCAAACCGAGCTGCGCGCACTGCAAGCCACCCTGCAATGGCGGCAGGAGCAGGCCCGGCAGGCCGAAGTACGCAAAAGCGACCTGCTGGTCTTTCTGGCCCACGATTTGAAAACACCGCTGACCTCGGTCATCGGCTATCTGACTCTGCTGCGAAACGACCCTGCTTTGACCGTCGAACAGCGTGCCAAGTACACCGGCATCGCATTGGACAAGGCCCTGCGGCTGGAAGACTTGATGCTGGAGTTTTTTGAGATCGCCCGGGACGGCCTGCACGCAGCGCCGGCCCAGCCCACTCCCATCCAGCTTTCCCTGCTTTTGGAGCAGATGGCCGATGAGTTCATGCCTCAGCTTCAGGAAAAATCTCTGACCTGCCGTACCGACATTTCGGACGGGCTTTGGGTCTGCGGCGATGCCGACAAATTGGCACGCGTTTTTGACAATGTGCTGCGCAACGCCGTCAATTACAGCATTTCCGGCGGCGTGGTGGAGTTGGAAGCGGCTGCCCGGGCGGAGCAGGTGGTCATCACCATCCGCAACGAGGGGCTGGAGATCCCCGAGCAGGAGCTTATCCACATTTTTGAAAAGTTTTACCGGCTGGATGCCGCCCGTTCCACCCGTACCGGCGGCGCCGGGCTGGGTCTGGCCATCGCCAAGGAGATCGTCGAGGCCCACGGCGGCACCATCCACGCCGAATCCAACGGGCGCAGCACCGCCTTTGTCATCGTGCTGCCCGCGTATCTTGCAGAGCAAGCCCCACACACACCGGCGGAATAACTTCCCTGCCGCACTAACAAAACAAGGACATGGCCGTGGGCCATGTCCTTGTTTTTTGATATTCCGTTACACTTCCATGATGACCGGAAGGATCATGGGATTGCGCTTGGTTTTCTTATACAGGAAGCCGGACAAGTCGTTCTTGATGGTCGATTTGATGGTCGACCAGTCCCGACGGTCATGGCAGCTTTCCAGCGCCTCCAGCGCCACCGTGCGCAGCTCCTCCATCAGCCCCTCGGACTCCTTCACATAGACAAAGCCGCGGGTGATGATGTCGGGGCCGGAGATCAGACTACCGTCCTCCCCGGACAGCGAGGCCACTACCACGATCATGCCGTCCTCGGCCAAATGCTTGCGGTCACGCAGCACTACACTGCCCACGTCACCCACGCCGTAGCCGTCCACAAACACCTTGCCGGCCGGCACGGTGCCGTTGATCTTGGCCGAATTGGGCGTCAGCTCAATGACCTTGCCAATGTCGCTGATGATGATATTTCTGGGATCCATGCCCATCTCCTGGGCCAGCTTGGAATGAGCCTTGAGGTGGCGCTGCTCACCGTGGACAGGAATGAAAAACTTGGGCTTGACCAGGGCGTGGATAATTTTCAGCTCGCCCTGGCAGGCGTGGCCGGACACGTGCAGTTCACCGGCACGCTCGTTGACCACCTCGGCGTCACGGCGGTAGAGCTCATTGATGACGTTGCCAATGGCGTTTTCGTTGCCGGGGATGGCACTGGCCGACAGAATGATGCGGTCGCCGGGCTGGATCTCCACCTGCTTGTGGGTGTTAAAGGCCATGCGAGTCAGTGCCGACATGGTCTCGCCCTGGCTGCCCGTGGTGATGATGCAGATTTTGTCCTTGGGCAGGCTCTTGATCTGAGCCAGCTCCACCAGCACCCCCTTGGGCACGTTCATATAGCCCAGCTCGGTGGACACCTTGATGGCATTTTCCATGCTGCGCCCGGTGATGGCCACCTTACGGCCGTACTTGGCGGCCACGCTGATGATCTGCTGCAGGCGGTCCACATTGGATGCAAAGGTGGTCACAATGATGCGCTGGTCACAGCCCCGGAACAACGCGTCAAAGGACGCGCCCACGCAGCTTTCGCTCTTGGTGAAGCCGGGACGCTCCACATTGGTGGAGTCGGCCATCAGCGCCAACACCCCCTCCTTACCCAACTGACCCAAACGGGCCAAATCGATCATGCCGCCCTGGATAGGGGTGGGGTCGATCTTAAAGTCACCGGTGTGGACCACGGTGCCTACGGGCGACTTGATGGCAAAGCCCACCGCGTCGGTAATGGAATGGTTGACGTGGATAAACTCCACCGAGAATTTGCCCGCGCGGACCACCTCGCCTGCCTCGCAGGTGATGATCTTGACCTTGTCCATCAGGCGGTGCTCTTCCAGCTTGAGCTTGACCAGACCGGCCGTCATGCGGGTGGCGTAGATGGGGGCGCTGATCTGCCGCAGCAGATAGGGCAGCGAGCCGATGTGATCCTCATGCCCGTGGGTCAGGAAAATGGCCCGCAGCTTATTCTGATTTTTGATCAGATAGCTGAAATCGGGAATGACCACGTCAATGCCATACATATCGTCGTCGGGAAAGCCCATGCCCACGTCAACGGCGATCATGTCGTTGCCATACTCAAACACGGTCAGGTTTTTCCCGATCTCGTTCAGACCGCCCAGCGCAATAATTTTCAATTTTTCTGCCATTACGATACTCCTTTTATTGTTGCGTTACCTTTACTTTCCTTGCGTAAGTAAGCAGAACAAAGGGATACCCCGGTCTCCCGCAGCTCCCCGAAAAGGTACGCCAAAGGCAGTCGGATGTGATCGTTCCGCCCCGGCCCTGCATCGCCGGACGAGAGAGGATCACCGCCGCCTTTTTTGCGTATGTTTTATTCTGCCCTATTAAAAGCACAGCCACACTGTGCGTCACGCCAAAACTGGTTTTATTATCATAGCACAGTTTTCCCAAAAAGTATACCCTAATTTTTCCACATCCAATCCCGGTAGGAACCCCCTTTTCTTCGGTCGGATTTTCGTGTATGATAAAGAAAATCGACATAAGGCAAAAAGCGCCGAATCAGGCCGCTGAAATGCGGTACGGGTTCGAGTCCCCGTTGCCTTAACAGGGGGAATCGTCCATGAACATTCAGATTTTTGGCAAATCCAAATGCTTTGACACCCAGAAAGCACAGCGCTATTTCAAAGAACGGCGCATCCCCTTTCAGCCCATTGACATGATCAAAAAGGGCATCAGCCCCGGGGAGTTCAACCGGGTCAAAAACGCCGTGGGGCTTGCTGCTCTGGTGGACGACTCCAACCCCGATGCCGCCCTCATTTCATATCTGGCCTACGAGCAGGACAAGGTGGAAAAACTGTTGGAAAACCCCAAGCTGATCCGAACCCCCATCGTCTGCAACGGCAAACAGGCCACCGTGGGCTATCAGCCCGATGTCTGGAAAACCTGGACATAAGGCAACGGCCCGGAAGCCTTCATGCTCCCGGTCCGTTGCCTTATTTGTTATAGCACTGAGCCACACGCCCAAGGCGCTGGCGATACTCCTGCACCGCCCAATCCGGGGCGATCAGCTCCACCCGGTCCTCCAAGCCAAACAGCCATCCCCAAAACTGGGGCGAAACGGCCACGGTAACCGTCACGGTGAAATGGCCCTCCCGGTCGGGTACCAGCATGGCCTCCTGCCCGAAGCGATCCAGCACAACGCCGGCCAGACCCTCCTGACAGCGCAGCGTCACCGTAGTATCAATGCCCCGGAACATACCAAAGTGCCGCTGGGCATAGGCCGCCATGTCAAACTTCCCGGCGCCCTCTCCCTCAAGGGGCAGGCACGTCACCACAATGTCGCTCATCTTATCCACTCGATAATGCCGCACCTCATGGTGGTTGCCGTCATACCCCACCAGATAGTAATTTTCGTTGTCCCACACCAGACCGTAGGGCGACACGCTGTACCGTTTGCCTTCCCGGCGCAGCACCTTTTCCTTGCGGCTGTTGTAATCAAAGTAGTGGAAGGTGATGCTGTGGCGATCGCTCACGGCGGCGTGCAGTTTGTCCACGTTGTAGTAAATGCTCTCATTCATGGTTTTGATGCGGCCGGACACAAACACCTGCCGCTGCAGCTGCTTGGCCTGATGGACGCTGGCCAGCGATTCCAGCTTGCGAATGAGCGTATTGCTTTTGCGTGTGGTAATAAACCGGGAAGACTGCACCGCATCCACCAACAGTTTCAGCTCGGGCAGTTCAAACTTGCGCTCCCCCACAAACCAGCCGTGGGCATGCCCCTTGCGGGACTGCACATCCAGCCCAAAACAGCGCAGCTGCTCCATATCATCATACAAACTTTTGCGCTCGGCCTTGATGTCCCAGCGCTCCAACTCCTCAATGATCTGGGGGATGGACAGGGGATGCTCCTCGTCCGTCTGCTTCAGCAAAAGTTCTTGCAATACAAGCAGCTTTTTCTTCTGATTTGCGCTTTTGGCCATGGATATGCCCCCATTCTTTTATCGGAAATTCGTTGTCCTATAACATGGACTTTTGCTCATCATAGCATTCTTTCCCACCCTTGGCAAGCCCACCTGATCGGCATAGCTTGGCTCCCCCGGGCATAGATATAGAAAAACGCCACGGAGGTCGTGCTATGAAACAGGCTGTTGTCACCGCGCCGCGTTGCCCGTTGATGTCTGCTCCCACGCTGAAGTGCCCCCCGGTTGACGAGCTGCTGTCGGGCTGGAGCGTGTACATCTTGGACACGCTGCCCCATTTCTGGTACCGGGTGCGTACCGATTACGGCTATCATGGCTTTGCGCCTGCCGGCGCGCTGTGTGCCGACTCGGGCCGGGTCAGCGCCTTTTGCGCACTGCCCAAAGCGGCACTGGTATCGGCCAGCGGCACCGTGCTGGCTGCGCCCAAAGTGCAAAGCTGGACGGTAAGCGACCTGCTGCGCGGTGCCTGGGTCGCCCCCCTGTCCCCACCGGATGCACAGGGCTGGCAACGGGTGGCGCTGGCCGGAGGGAAAGAGGGATACATTCAAAGCAATCTCATTCAAACCGTTTGCACCACAACGGTTTACGATCCATCCGTCCTTCGTGGTGCGCTGGTGCGCACCGCGCTGTCCTATCGGGGGACCGCTTACCGCTGGGGCGGCAAATCACCGCTGGGGATCGACTGCTCGGGACTGGCATTTATGACTTATCGTCTGAACGGCGTGACCATTTACCGGGACGCGCGCATCGAGCCAAACTTCCCCGTGCGTGAAATCTCCGCCGAGCAAATGGGACCGGGGGATCTGCTTTACTTTCCGGGACACATGGCGGTATCTCTGGGCAGGGGGCATTTTGTCCACGCCACCACCCGGGGCGGCAGTGTAACGGTCAACAGCCTGGACTCCCACGCGCCGGGCTACCGTGCCGACCTGGCCAATTCCCTGCAAGCTGTGGGGAGTATTTTCGATGGGGGAACGCCCCGACCGGACGCACGGTATTTTTAACAGATTGCATCATGAATAACTGGACGAATTCCCGAATTTGAATCATTTTGCACAATTCAATTGAAAAAATGACCAAAAAATACTACAATGATATTGTGGTGTAGTTTTTGCTCCACATCTTCAAAGCAGCACATTGCCTGCACAAGGGACGCAGAGGTTTACCCATGGTGTGGCAGGCAAACACATAGTATAGTTTAGGTTGTGAGTATGTGAATCGAAACAAATTATTGATTGTCGATGACAGCGTTCTGGTGCGCAAGGTCATTGAGCGCATCTTTTCCGAGGACGAATCGGTCAAGGGCTCGCTGGATATTCTGGGTGCCGGTGACGGCGAAAGCGCAGTTACCGTGGCCACCGAGCAAAAGCCCGATGTCATTTTGTTGGACGTAGTGCTGCCCGATAAGACGGGCTATGAAATTTGTGCCGAGTTTAAGTCCAACTCCGAGCTGGCCGATATCCCGGTCATCTTCATCACCTCACGGGCCAGCGATGACGATATCGCAAAAGCCTTTGAGGTGGGTGCGGTGGATTATGTGCAAAAGCCCTTCCGCCCCTTTGAGCTGATCGCCCGTGTGAAGACCCATCTGGACATGAAGAAGGCCAAGGACGCTTTGATCGCGGCCAACTCCATGCTGTCCGTGGCGCTGGCCGAAAAGGAAAAGCTGGCCATCTGCGATCCTTTGACCGGCCTGTACAACCGCCGCTACATGAATCAGCGTTTTCTGGAGGAGATCAACCGCACCGGAAAGGACCACAGCACCTTCTGCATCATCATGGGCGACATCGACCATTTCAAGCAAGTCAACGATGTGTACGGTCACGAAGCCGGCGATGCGGTGCTCACTTCGGTAGCCCATATTATGGACGAACGCTGCCGCAAGGCCGACACCATTTCACGTTGGGGCGGCGAGGAATTTTTGATCCTTTGTCCCCAAACCGACAAATCCATGGCCCAGCTTTTGGCCGAAGATATCCGCAACGCCATCGAACAGTCCAAGGTCACCGTCAACGAGCAGGACATTGAAGTTACCATTTCCCTTGGCGTGGCGGAATACGACAGCCGGAAAACCGTTTCCCAGAATGTGGCCAAGGCCGACAAGGCCCTTTATGACGCCAAGCACAACGGCCGAAACCAGGTCGTGCTGGCATAACAGGCCGATGATTCCATGTAAAAAAACTCCCCACGCCGCCGGCGTGGGGAGGTTTTCTTGTTAAGAAACGTAGTTGTCGAAATAGCCCTGTACCGCGTCCTCGTAATTTCCGTATCCCTCGTTTCCTCGCAAGCGGGAAAACTTGCTCACTGCAATGCTCGTCCTTTCCCCACAAAACCCGCTTCCGCCGGGCTTTGCAGGACCCCGTTTTGGCACAGGAAAACACCCTTCCACTCACGCGGAAGGGTGTTCGCTTTAAGAAGTATAATTGTCGAAATAGCCCTGTACCAAAACAACAGGCGTACCCTTGTCGCCCGAGCCGGAGGTCAAATCGCACAGCGAGCCGATCAGATCGGTCAGCTGACGAGGGGTGGTGCCCTGCGCCGCCATATTGCCTACCAGAGAGCCTTCCTTCTCCTTGATGCGCTGAGAAATGGCCTGCTTGAGCGCATCGCCGGACAGGTGGCTAAAATCGTTATCGGCCAGATACTTGAGTTTCAGCTCGTTGGGCGTACCCTTCAGGCCCTCGGTGTGGAAGGGGGAAACCACGGGGTCAGCCAACTCCCAGATCTTTCCCTGGGGATCCTTGAACGCACCGTCACCGTAAACCATGACCTCGATATGCTTTCCGGTCTTTTCCTGCAGCGACTTCTGAATGTTCTCCACCAGCTGCTGGCTGTCGCGGGGGAAGAGCTTGATGGAATCCTCGGTCGCCTTGTTGGAACCCAGCAGACCGTAGTCGGCATTATAACCGCTGCCATTGACCGGCGCGGTCAGAATATCGTCCAGGCTCAGTGCCTTTTCCGCGCCTGCCGCCAGAAGGATGCGCTTGGTACGCTTGCGGGTATGAATGTCACAGGCCAGCACGGTCTTGGTATATTCCAGTACGGCGCGGGGATCGTTGGCAAAGATGACCTCCACTTCGGCCCCGGCCTGCTTGACGATGTCGCTGTAATAAGCCACGTAGTCCACGCCGGTAAAGGGATGCTTGTTCTCGCCGAACAGACTGCGGTACTCCTGCAGGGTGAGCACACGCTGATAGGGGTCAACACCGGCCTCATCCAGCTGATCCCAGCTGACCAGCTCGTTGCCCACCTCATCGCTGGGGTAGGTCAGCATGAGCACGACCTTCTTGGCGCCCATGGCAATACCCTTCAGGCAGATAGCAATGCGGTTGCGGGACAGGATGGGCATGATCACACCCACCGTTTCGCCGCCCAGCTTGGCACGCACGTCGGCAGCAATGGCGTCTACATTGGCATAGTTGCCCTGAGCACGGGCCACGATGGACTCGGTAATACAGACCACGTCACGGTCATGCATGGGGAAGCCTTCACTCTGGGCTGCCTCCAGCACGCTGTTGACCACGATATCGGTCAAGTCGTCCCCTTCACGAATGATGGGACAACGGATACCCCGGGACACAGTACCGACTTTTCGCTCCATACGATCGACTCCTTTTTAAGGAATAGGATAAACAATTTTTTCGTATTCACTCAATACGACAACATATCATATCACAAAGCGCACCGCTTGGCGAGTATTTTTTTCATTTTATCGTAAAAAAATCCGCAAAATCGAACAATCTCGCCACATTGACCAAAACAGCGCCCCCCTGCCCCCCATCTTTTCTAACGCTTTACTGGTGTGAAGCTTTTAATTTGCCTTGACACTCCGCCCGCCCGTCCAGTAAACTTTTATTATATTAATGGTAATTGAAACCGAATCCCCGTCCCGCTCGGTTTCGGCTCACCAAGCAAGAAAGGAGCTGCGTCTATGAAACCTTTTGACAGCACACCTTCGGTTCTGGCCGAAGACGATAAGGCCATCATTGACCACATCATTGCCCAGCACGACAACGACCCCACCCGACTGGTGGGCATCCTGCTGGATGTGCAGGCCGCGGCCGAGCGCAAGCACATCTCCCGCACCGTGGCGGTCTATGTTGCCGAAAAGCTGAACCTCAAGGTCACCCAGATCTACGATGTGGTCAGCTTTTACTCCGCCCTGCACGTACGCCCCCGCGCCAAGTTCCCGCTGGAGGTCTGCAACAGCGTAGCCTGCCGCGTCAACGACAGCGACACGCTGCTGGAAACGCTGAAGGACATTCTGGGTATCGAAGTGGGCGAAGTGACCTATGACGGGCGCTTCACCATTCATCCGGTCCCCTGTTTTGGCGCCTGTGACGTGGCTCCCGCCGTGCGCGTCAACGGCGTGGTCTACGGCAAGCTGACCGACCGGGAAAAAATTCTGGCCATGCTGCGCCAGCTGGATTGAGAAGGGGGAGGTATATTGTATGGCTAAAACTGTTTCCTTTATCTCCCGCCGCTTCGGGAAGTATGACCCCTGGAATCTGAAAGAATATGAGGATCACGATGGCTTTAATGCTCTGCGCAAGGCACTGACCATGGACGGCGTGGCCATTGCCAACATCCTGTCCGAAAACGGCGTTCAGGGCCGTGGCGGCGCAGCTTATGACATGGGTCTGAAGTGGCGCCAGGCCCGGGAGGAGCAGGGCGAGAACAAGTGTGTGGTCTGCAACGCCGACGAGGGCGAGCCGGGCACCTTCAAGGACCGTGAGCTGCTCCGCCGCGACCCCTTCCAGGTGCTGGAGGGCATGATCATCGCCGGCTGGGCGGTCAACGCCAACAACGGCTATCTCTACCTGCGCGAGGAGTACTCCCACCTGCGCCCCATTCTCAAGCACGCCATCAAGGCCTGCGAGAAGGCCGGCTATCTGGGCGAGAACATTCTGGGCTCCGGTCTGAATTTCCGCATCCACCTGTACTCGGGCGCCGGCGCATACGTCTGCGGCGAAGGCTCGGCACTGGCCGAATCCATTGAGGGCAAGGCCGGCCGGCCCCGCAAGAAGCCCCCTTACATCAAGCAGTGCGGCGTGTTCCATCTGCCCACCTGCGTCAACAACGTGGAATCTCTGTCCCTTGTTCCCAACATTCTGCTGGACGACGAGGGCTTCTACAAGAGCCAGGGCACGCCCGAGTGCCCCGGCACCAAGATGATCTCGGTTTCGGGCAACGTCAATCACCCCGGCGTGTTTGAGATCCCCTTCGGCACCACCATTCGGGAAATCATCGAGCTGGCCGGCGGCGTGACCACGGGCCAGACCCTGCGTCTGGTGCAACTGGGCGGTGCTTCGGGCAAGATCGCCTCCCCCGCGCAGTTGGATACGCCCTACACCTACAACGATCTCAAGCAGGCCGGTCTGACCCCGGTCGGTTCGGGTGCCGTCATGGTGGCCGACGAGCGCACCAGCGTCATCGGCTTTCTGCGTATCACCCAGAGCTTCTTCAATCACGAGTCCTGCGGCCAGTGTACTCCTTGCCGCGAGGGCAATCGCCACATCACCATGCTGCTGGACAAAATCGCCACCGGCGAGCATACTCAGAAAGATGTGGACACTCTGTTCAAATTCGCCAACATCATGACCGCCGCCTCTCTGTGTGGTCTGGGCCAGGCGTCGCAGTCGGCCCTGCTGTCGGCCCGTGAGCACTTCCCCGAAGTGTTTGAAATCGAAGAGGAGGTAGCCATCCGATGAGCAAGGTCAACATCAAAATCAACAATCTTCCCCTGGAGGTCGAGGAGGGCACCCTTCTGATCGATGCCGCGCGTATGCTCAACATCGATATCCCCCATATGTGCTACCACCCCGACCAGGAATCCAAGGCTCACTGCCGCCTGTGCGTGGTGGAGGTCAAGGGTTCCAAAAACCTGCAAACCTCCTGCACCACACCCGTGCGTGAGGGCATGGAGGTCTTTACCGACACCAAGAAGGTCTACGACGCTCAGGTGGGCATCCTGGAGCTGATGCTGGCCGACCACAAGCAGAACTGCCTGTCCTGCGCCCGCAACGGCAGCTGCGAGCTGCAGGCTCTGTGCCGCCGCTTCAATCTGCTGCGCCCCGAACTGCCCGACATCTCCAGCAACGAGCCCATGCGTGTGGACAATCCCGCGCTGGTCAAGGATCCTGCCAAGTGCGTCAAGTGCGGCCGCTGCGTCAAGGCCTGTGAGGAAATTCAGGGCATCAACGCCCTGACCCACGCCTACCGTGGCGCCCGATTCAAGGTCACCACCGCCTTCGACCTGCCCATGTGGCAGACCGACTGCGTGCTGTGCGGCCAGTGTTCGCTGGTCTGCCCCGTGGGCGCCATCGTGGAAAAGGACGACACCCAGGGCGTTTGGCGCGCCATCCACAGCGGCGACAAGCACGTGGTGGTGCAGGTCGCCCCGGCCGTCCGTGTGGCGCTGGGCGACGAGTTTGGCATGGAGCCGGGCGAGCTGGTCACCGGCAAGATGATCACCGCCCTGCGTATGCTGGGCTTCAACAAGGTCTTTGACACCAACTTCACCGCCGACCTAACCATCATGGAAGAGGGCACCGAGCTGCTGGAGCGTCTGAAGGACGGCGGAAAGCTGCCCCTCATCACCTCCTGCTCCCCCGGCTGGATCAACTACGTGGAAAAGCACCATCCCGAACTGATGGATCACCTGTCCACCGCCAAGAGCCCCCAGGCCATGTTTGGCGCCGTGTCCAAGACGTATTACGCCGAAAAGATGGGTCTGGATCCCAAGGACATTGTCACCGTTTCGGTCATGCCCTGTACCGCCAAGAAGTACGAGGCCAAGCGCCCCGAAATGGGCCGGGACGGCTACCGCGACGTGGACCACGTGCTGACCACCCGCGAGATCGCCAAGCTGATCCGCTACGAGGGTGTTGATATGAAGAATCTGGCCGAAAGCCAGTTTGACTCCCCCCTGGGCGCTTCCACCGGCGCAGCCGCTCTGTTTGGCGCCACCGGCGGCGTAATGGAAGCCGCCCTGCGCACCGCTTACGAGGTGTACACCGGTAAGACGCTGCCCCGTCTGGAGTTCGAGCAGGTGCGCGGCTTCGAGGGCATCAAGGAAGCCACCATCGATCTGGACGGCACGCCCCTCAAGGTCGCTGTGGCTCACACGCTGAAAAACGCCGAAAAGCTGCTTGAGCACGCCAGCGACTATGCCTTCATTGAGGTCATGGCCTGTCCCGGCGGCTGCGTGGGCGGCGGCGGTCAGCCCATCGGCACCACCAACGCTATCCGCGAAAAGCGTATGAAGGCGCTGTACGATCTGGACGCTTCGCTGCCCCTGCGCAAGAGCCACGAAAACCCCGAGGTGCAGGCCATCTACCGCGACTTTTTGGGTCGTCCCCTGTCCCCCAAATCCCACGATCTGCTGCACACCCATTACCACGCGGAAAAGACCATTTCCAAGCTGGATCAAGAAGGTTGATCTACATCCCGGCGCCCACGCAAAATGCGTGGGCGCCGGTTTTTTCGCTCTGTTGCGCCCTGTATCAGCAGGCATACTGTACACTTTCTCCAAACCTGTCCTTGAAAATCCCCGCATCCTTTGCGATAATGTAGACAAAGCTTGGTCGCAGGCACCGCTGCGGCGGCGTCTGCGCCGTATTATTATGGAAAAGCGAGGGAATCACATGACAAAAAAGCAATCTCCCCTTGTCCCCGTTCTGGGCTTTCTTGTGGCCCAGCTTTGTGTGGGCATCCTCTACGTCTGGAGCGTGCTCAAGCCGGCCGCCATGACCTTCCACGGCTGGGAGGACGGCGCGGTCAATCTGGTCGCCAGCTTCATGCTGTTCGCCTTCTGTGTGGGCAACCTGCTGGGCGGCGCGCTCAACGATAAGATCGGCCCGCGCACCGTGTGCTTTATCGGCATGATCCTCTTTGGCGGCGGCATTCTGGTCAGCTCTTTGCTGCCCGCCGGCACCAACATCGTGTTCTTCTACATCACCTACTGCATCATCGCCGGCATCGGCAGCGGCTTTACCTACGGTGCCGTCATTTCGGGCATCCAGAAGTGGTTCCCCCACCGCCGGGGCTTTGCCTCCGGTCTGGGCGCTTCCGCCTTCGGTCTGGCCACCGTGGTCTTCAGCCCCGTGATCGGCTCCATGCTGCGTACCATGGACCTGAACACCACCCTGCGCATCCTCGCCATCGTCTTTCTGGTGGTGGGCATCGTGGCCAGCATTTTCGTCCGCCTGCCCTCCCAGGAGTATCTGGACGCGCTGCCCAAGCCCGCCCCCGGCAAAAGCGCCATTGCCACCCGGGATATGCCCCTGAGCCAGGCCATCCGCACCCTGCCCTTCTGGTGCCTCTTCCTTGGCATCTTCTTCTATAACGGCACATGGAATCTGGTCACCCCGCTGATCAAGGGTCTGGGCGTTTCCCGCGGCCTGAGCGAGGCCATGGCCATCACCTGCGTGTCCCTCACCGGACTGACCAACGCCGCCGGCCGTCTGATCATGTCCTCCCTGTCCGACAAGCTGGGCCGCATCAACACCATGCACATCCTGTCGGCCCTCACCGCCGTCATGGCCATCCTGCTCATCTTCTCCGGCGGCTATGCCTACTTTGTGGTCATCCTGATCACCGCCTTCGCCTACGGCGGCCCTGCGGCGGTCAACCCGGCCACCAGCACCGACTTCTTCGGCCCCAAAAACTCGGGCGCCAACTACGGCGTGATCATGCTGGCGCTGGGCTTGAGCTCCATCTGCTTCAACGCCATCTCCAACGCCATGTATGCCGCCACCGGCGCCTATACCATGACCTTTATCATGGCCGCCCTGTCCGCTGTGGCCACCATTGTGATCTTTATCGTCATCAACCATTGCATCAAAAAGCAGAAGGCCGCCATTGAGGGCTGACCCTTCCGCTTCCCATAACAAATTCGCGCCCCGACCTGTTTTATAACAGATCGGGGCGCCTTTTCTTGACGTTACCATTGCCGGGATATTTACGGGACATTTACGGGACATTTTTCTTCTTTGTGATTTTTGGAGACGAATCAAAAAGAAAAAGTTCCGAAACCTTGCGATTTCGGAACTTTTCTTGGTGGAGACAACAGAACTCGAATCTGTGACCTCTCGCGTGTGAGGCGAGCGCTCTACCAGCTGAGCTATGCCTCCATATGGTGACCCGTACGAGAATCGAACTCGTGTTACCGCCGTGAAAGGGCGGTGTCTTAACCTCTTGACCAACGGGCCATGGGGTTATCTCAAAGAGGCGATAAACGCCTCTTTGAGAATGGTAGCGGCGAGTGGATTCGAACCGCTGACAACTCGGGTATGAACCGAGTGCTCTAGCCAACTGAGCTACGCCGCCGTGGTGCACCTTTTTTACAGGCAGGTGTTATTATAACGCACGCCACAGCGTTTGTCAACGCATTTTTTCGTTTTTTGAAAGAAATCTCACATTCAGTCGATCTTGTACCCCACGCCCCAGACGGTTTTGATAAACCGGGGGTTGCGGCTTGGCTCGCCCATCTTCTCGCGCAGTCTGCGAATGTGCACCATAATGGTGTTGTTGCGATCCAGATACTTTTCCCCCCACACCGTTTCAAACAGCCGCTCGGCCGAAATGACCTGTCCGCGGTTTTCGCACAGCGTCCAGAGAATATCAAATTCCAGCGGCGTTAGCCCCAGCTCCCGATCGTACAGCCAGCATTGATGGGTAGCGCGATCGATCACCAGACCGTTAAAGTCGATCACATCGCCAGTGGTTTTGTCCACCTCGTTATAACGGGTACAGCGGCGAAGCTGCGCCTTGACCCGGGCCACCAGTTCCAGCGGATTGAACGGCTTGGTGATATAGTCATCCGCACCGATGGTCAGCCCGGTGATCTTGTCGGTGTCCTCCACCTTGGCCGTGAGCATGATGACCGGGAAGGTGTGCGTTTTGCGCAGCGCGGTACACAGCGCAAAGCCGGACATATCGGGCAGCATCACATCCAGAATGGCCAGATCAATGCTCTCCCGTTCCAGCGCCTCCAGCGCCTGTGTGGCGGTGCCGCATTTCACGGCGGAAAACCCCTCGCTGTTGAGATAAACCTCCACCAACTCGGCGATCTCCGGCTCATCGTCCACGATCAGAATTCGCTCATTCATCCGACCGCCTCCTTCCTGCTTGCATTATATCTGCCCTGCTTGCCCATCGTCAAGGCCATCGAGCCAACCGTAAGGAAACCGTAAGAAAAACCCCGGCGCAACCGCAAAACGATTGCGCCGGGGCTTATTTTCTTTGCTTTACTTCAGCACGCCTGCAAAAGCCAGGATCGCAAAAATGATACCAACCAGAAAATACAGGCCGGCCACCGTACCCACGATACCAAACAGAATACCGATCACGGGCAGCTTGCCCAGCAGACCGATCACCAGACCGCAGATCAGGTCAGCCACAATGTACAGCACAATGGTGACGATCAGGCTCGTGACATTCTTGGCACCGAAGGAAAAAGGAAATACCTTTTTGATCAGATCCATCGTTGTTGCCTCCTTTGAACATATTTGACAATATTTTAGCACACCTTACGAAATTGTCAAGAAATGCCGAACATTACATCTGATTGACCGCGCCCACGAACAACGGCACCCCTTGATCGACCACCATAAACAGGAAGGGGCAATCCCTCCGATTCCGTTTTCTGATTCGACGAAGCCCAACCGCTTAACGTTCCTGCTTTGTCGGTTTGGACTTCTTTTTGCAATAGCGATCCTCCTCGCTGAAAATGCAGCCGCAGTACTTTTGCATATACAGACCCACTTCCCGGGCTTCGGTCTGCCCTTGACGGAATACCGGCCGGAAATCCTTGGGCAAAAATTCCACACCGTATTTTTTCCCGGCCTTGGCACCCACCTCACAGATCAGTTCAAAATTCTGGTAGGGGCTGATGGTCAGGGTGGTGGTAAAGGCGTCAAAGCCATGCTCGGCGGCATAGCGCGCGGCGTGGTCAAAGCGCACGGCATAGCAATAGCCGCAGCGGTTGTCGATGTTTGCCGCCACCGCTTGCACAAAGGGGCGCAGTCCGTACTCGTCCTGCTCCACCAGCTTCAGGTCAATGGATGCGGCGTACTCGCGCAGGCAGTTGCGCCGGGCCTTGTATTCGGTGAAGGGATGGATGTTGGGATTGTACCAGTAGCCCACCGGCTCGATGCCCTCGCCGCGCAGCTGCTGCACGCAAGCCACAGCGCATGGGGCACAACAGATATGAAGCAAAAGATTCATTGTATAATTCTCCTTGCAGCGCAAATACTAATGACACGTTTATTCTAACAAGGAGATGTGGTTTATGCAAGTACGCGATCTGATGAACCCCAGCGTGGTCTCCATCACCCCCGGCGAGTCGGCGGCTCTGGCTGCCCGGCTGCTGTCCCGACACAACATCGGTTCGCTGCCCGTGTGCAGCGAGGACGGACACCTGCGCGGCATTGTCACCGATCGGGACATTGTCACCCGCTGCATCGCTGCCGAGGACGACCCGGCCCAAACTCCCGTGCGGGACATTATGACGCGCAACTGCGCCGTGGTGGCTCCCCAGGACGATCCCCGGGAGGCTACCCGGCTCATGGCCGCTCAGCAGGTGCGCCGCCTGCCGGTTCTGGATGGGGGCAAGCTGGTGGGCATGGTGTCGCTGGGCGATCTGGCCACCAGCCATGCCTATGACATGGAAGCCTCCCAAGCGCTGAGCGAGATCTCCGAGCAGGTAAAAAACCTCTGAAAAAACCGGGCATGGGTCGCAGCCCATGCGCGGTTTTTGATTGAAATCACTTGCGGGACATAGCCTTTTTCGCGGCCTGCGCAATGTTCTGCGCGTCCAGACCGTAGGCGGCCAGCACCTTCTTGGCGGCGCCGGAGCAGCCGAACTCGTCGTTCACGCCATGGCGCACCACGGGCACGGGGCAGTTTTCCGCCACGAACTCGCACACGGCAGAGCCCAAGCCGCCGATGACGTTGGCCTCCTCGGTGGTGACGATGGCGCCGGTCTCCTTGGCGGCCTTCATCAGCAGCTGCCCGTCGATGGGCTTGATGGTGTGGAAATCCAGTACACGGGCGGAAATGCCCTCGGCAGAGAGCAGCTCGGCAGCCTGTACCGCCATCTGCACCATCATGCCAGTGGCCACGATGGTGACATCGCTGCCGTCACGGATGGTCACGCCTTTGCCCAGCTCAAATTTGTAATCCTCCACGCTGTCGGTGATGGAATCCACCGCCAGACGACCCAGGCGCATATAGGCCGGGCCGTCGTAGTCCAACAGCGCCTTGACGGCGGCACGCATCTCGGGACCGTCGCAGGGGGAGACCACCACCATGTTGGGGATGGCACGCATGATGGCGTAATCCTCAATGCACTGGTGGGTGGCGCCGTCCTCACCCACCGAAACACCGCCGTGGGAACCGATGACCTTGACGTTCAGACCGGGGTAAGCGATGGAGTTGCGCACCTGCTCCCAGGCACGACCGGCCGAGAACATGGCGAAGGAGTTGAAGAAGGGCTTCTTTCCGCAGGCGGCCAGACCGGCGGCTACGCCGGCCATGTTGCCCTCGGCAATGCCCATGTTATAAAAGCGCTCGGGATAGGCCTTGGAAAAATCGTAGGTCATGGTGGACTTGGACAGGTCAGCGTCCAGCACCACCAGATCGGGGTATTCCTCCGCCAGAGCGACCAGCGCCTGGCCGTAAGCGGCACGCGTAGCGATATTTTCCATCTTACTTACCCTCCAGTTCAGCGACCTTGGCTTCCAGCTCAGCCTTGGCCTTTTCATACTGCTCGGCGTTGGGTGCCTTGCCGTGCCAGCCGTAATCGCCCTCCATGAAGGAGACGCCCTTGCCCTTGATGGTGTTCATCAGAATCACGGTGGGCATATTGGTAACGGTCTTGGCCTTGTCCAGCGCGGCGATCATGGCATCATAGTCGTGGCCATCGACCTTGAGTACATTCCAACCGAAAGCTTCAAACTTTTTGTCCAGCGGCTCGGTGGGCATCACGTCGGCGGTGTTGCCGTCGATCTGCAGGCCGTTGACGTCGACGATGGCGCACAGGTTGTTCAGCTTATACTTGGCCGCCGCCATAGTGGCCTCCCAAACCTGGCCTTCGGCCAGCTCGCCGTCACCCAGAATAGCGTACACGCGGTAGTCCTTCTTGTCCAGCTTGCCGGCCAGCGCCATGCCCACAGCGGCCGAAATACCCTGACCCAGCGAGCCGGTGGACATATCAACGCCGGCCACGTGGACCATATCGGGGTGGCCGGACATATGACCGTCAATGGAGCGGAACAGTTCCAGCTCCTTCACGGGGAAGAAGCCACGCAGAGCCAGAACGGGGTAGAGGGCGGGAGTGCAGTGACCCTTGGACAGCACGAAGCGGTCACGGTCGGGATCAGCGGGGTTGGCGGGGTCAATGCGCATGGTGTGGAAATACAGGGTAGTCAGTGCATCCATGGCGGACAGGGAGCCGCCGATGTGGCCGGAATTGGCCTTGTAGACCATCTCCAGACCCAGCAGGCGTGCTTTTGCGGCCACAACGGCCAACTGCTTGGCATCCATATGCAAGATTCCTTTCATGAGGCAGCCCGAAGCTGCCGTATTTTTCGGTCGGTTCGGCGCTTAGTACGCGATCTTGTTGAGAATGTAATCCTTCACCTGATCCATGGGCAGACGAATCTGCTCCATGGTGTCGCGGTCACGGATGGTCACAGCGTTGTCAGCCGGGGTGTTCTCATCGCCCACGGTGTCAAAGTCCACCGTGATGCAGAAGGGGGTACCCACCTCGTCCTGACGGCGGTAACGCTTGCCGATGGAACCGGCGTCGTCGTAGTCCACCATGAAATACTTGCTCAGCTCGGCCTGCAGCTTACGGGCAGGCTCGGCCAGCACGTCCTTCTTGCTCAAGGGCAGGATGGCGCACTTGTAGGGGGCCAGCGCGGGATGCAGGCGCAGCACCACACGCACATCGTCCTTGCCGTTCTTGTCCTGTCCCACGACCTCTTCGTCGTAAGCATCCACCAGAAAGGCCAGGGTCACACGGTCAGCGCCCAGCGAAGGCTCGATGACGTAGGGGATATAGTGCTCGTTCTTCTCCTGATCGAAGTAGGTCATATCCTTGCCGGAGGTGGTCTGGTGGGCGTTCAGGTCGAAGTTGGTGCGGGAGGCAACGCCCCACAGCTCGCCCCAGCCGAAGGGGAAGACGAACTC
>JAZSCJ010000032.1:0-3404 GCA_045602885.1 Oscillospiraceae bacterium | reverse complement strand
ACAGAACGACATGGCTACGATCCGACTTAGAAATCCATTGAAGATATTGAAGTAACCGGCAAGCGGGTGCTGTGCCGCTGCGACTTCAATGTTCCCACCAAGAACGGCGTCATCACTTCCGACAAGCGGATCGTGGCTGCCATGCCCACCATCAAATATCTGGTCGAGCATGATGCCAAGGTCATCCTCTGCTCCCACATGGGCAAGCCCAAGGGCGAATGGAAGCCCGAGCTGAGCCTGAAGGTGGTTGCTGAGCGCATCTCCGAGCTGCTGGGTAAGGAAGTCGTTATGGCCTCCGACGTCGCCGGCGAGGATTCCAAGGCCAAGGCCGCCGCTCTGAAGAACGGCGACGTGATGCTGATTGAGAACACCCGTTATATCTAGGGCGAGACCAAGAACGATCCCGAGCTTTCCAAGGCTCTGGCCGATCTGGCTGACATTTTTGTCAACGATGCTTTCGGCACCGCTCACCGGGCTCACTCCTCCACCGCCGGCGTGGCTGACTATCTGCCCGCTGTTTCCGGATACCTGGTCCAGAAGGAAGTCTCCATCATGGGCAAGGCTTTGGCCAACCCCGAGCGTCCCTTTGTCGCCATTCTGGGCGGCGCTAAGGTTTCCGACAAGCTGAATGTTATCAACAACCTGCTGGAAAAGGTTGACACCCTGATCATCGGCGGCGGTATGGCTTACACCTTCCTGGCCGCCCAGGGCTACACCGTGGGCAAGTCCCTGGTGGATAACGAAAAGCTGGACTACTGCAAGGAAATGATGGCTAAGGCCAAGGAAAAGGGCGTAAACCTGCTGCTGCCTGTTGATACTGCCATTTCCGCTTCCTTCCCCAACCCCATCGATGCAGAAATCCCCGTGGATTACGTAGACTGCACCGCCATTCCTGCCGACCAGATGGGTCTGGACATCGGCCCCAAGGCCTGCGCTGAGTTCGCTGCTGCCGCCAAGGCTGCCAAGACCGTGGTTTGGAACGGACCTATGGGCGTATTTGAGAATCCCACTCTGGCCAAGGGCACCATCGCCGTAGCTCAGGCTCTGGCCGATTCCGACGCTGTGACCATCGTCGGCGGCGGCGACAGCGCTGCTGCTTGCGAACAGCTGGGCTTTGCAGATCAGATCACCCACATTTCCACCGGCGGCGGCGCCTCCCTGGAATTCCTGGAAGGCCTGGAGCTCCCCGGTATTGCCTGCCTGCAGGATAAGTAAGTCCCCCTTTTGCGAAATTTTCGGGGGCGGAGAATCCGCCCCCACCTTTTAACGATGAAAATACACATCGCCTCGCGCTGCGCATATATTAAGGAGATATGGAACATGAACAGAAAGTATCGTAAGACCGTCATTGCCGGTAACTGGAAAATGAACAAAACCCCCTCCGAAACCAAGGAGTTTATGACTGAGCTGAAGGCCATCATGCCCAAGGGCCGTTGGTGCGATGTAGCGCTGTGCGTGCCTGCTGTCTGCATTCCTGCCGCTGTCCGCGCCATGCGGGAAACCCGTGTAGGCATCGGCGCTGAAAACTGCAACGCCAACGCCTCCGGCGCCTATACCGGCGAGATTGCCACCAACATGCTGGTGGATGCCGGCTGTAAGTACGTAATTATCGGTCACTCCGAGCGCCGTGAGATGTACGGCGAAACCGATGCCGATGTCAATGCCAAGGTTCTGGCTGCCCTGGATGCCGGCTTGGTGCCCATTCTGTGCTGCGGCGAGACCCTTGCCCAGCGCCAGAGCGGTGTGACTGCCGAGCACATCACCATGCAGATCAAGCTGGGTCTTCAGGGCGTGCCCGAAGAGAAGATTCGCAAGGTCGTCATCGCTTACGAGCCCATCTGGGCCATTGGCACCGGCCTGACCGCCACTCCCGACCAGGCTGAGGAAGTTTGCGAGCTGATCCGTACTGTGGTTCGCAAGCTGTATTCCTCCAAGAACGCCCGGGCCATCTCCATTCTCTACGGCGGCTCCATGAACGAGAAGAACGCCTACGAGCTGCTGGCTCAGCCCGATATCGACGGCGGTCTGATTGGCGGCGCTTCTCTGGTTCCCGAGAAGTTTGTCAAGATCATCGAAGCTGCTAACCAGCCCACTGTGTAATCAACTGCAACTAGGAGCAGCTACCCAGGTAGCTGCTCCTTTCAAAATTCCCATAGGCGGAGGTGATCTGATGACCAAAACCCAATATCCCATCGTACTGGTTCACGGAATGATGGTAAAGGATTTTCGTTTTTGGCGTTCCTTTCGCGGCATTGCAGATTTTCTGAAGGCGCAGGGTGTTGCTGTGTATGTAACTGATCAGGATGGCGTAGGCGCTGTCGCCACCAATGCCCTTCAGCTGAAAGAAGAAATTCTTTCTGTCCTGCAAAAAGAAAACTGCGAAAAGGTCAATCTTATCGCCCATTCCAAAGGTGGTGTGGATTGCCGGTATATGATCACCCATCTGGATATGGCAAAGCACGTCGCATCGCTTACCACTTTGTCTACGCCCCATTACGGCTCAGGCCTAAGCGAAAAGCTGCTGAAAATGCCCCGTTTTATGGCAAAGAGCATCGCATTCTTTACAGATCGGTTCTACCGGATCTGCGGTGACCGCCAGCCGGATATTCTGCAGCTGGGCAAGGATCTGACGCCGGAAGCGATGGAGCAGTTTAACCGGGACACCCCCAATATACCCTCTGTCTACTACCAGAGCTATTCTTCGTCCATAACCGGGAAAAATCCGTTGATATTTATCCCTTACAACATCTCCCGCCATTGCGAGCAGGATTCCACCGACGGTATGGTATCCGTTTCCTCCAGCCAATGGGGGAATTATCAGGGAAATCTGGGCGATGATCTGGATCATTACAAAATGGTAGGCGTATATGGCACAAAGAAGCAGCTTGCAGATGTAGGCGAATTTTATCTGCATATCATAGCGCAGCTGCAGGCTATGGGATTTTAGTATTCAGGAGACTTTTTATGAGAACACTTATGCTGTCTGCAAACGAACTGAATACCGCACAAATCGCCGCCGACATTATCAAAAACGGCGGCCTGGTGGCCATTCCCACGGAAACTGTCTACGGTCTGGGCGCCAACGGTTTGGACGAAAACGCCGTGGCGAAAATATTTCTTGCCAAGGGGCGTCCTCAGGACAATCCTTTGATCCTTCACGTATCCGACCCGGAGGATATGGAGCGTTTCTGCCACAGCATTCCGAAGTGCGCCTATGCCTTGACGAAAGCCTTCTGGCCAGGCCCTTTGACCCTGGTGCTGCCTGCCCGGGACATTGTGCCCAAGTGTACCACCGCAGGGCTGCCCACGGTGGCGGTACGCTGCCCGGATTGCGATGTGACCCGTAAGATCATTGCTCTTGCCGGTGTTCCGGTGGCTGCAAGTCGGATCGTAGCCATGTCGTT
>JAZSCJ010000031.1:0-17456 GCA_045602885.1 Oscillospiraceae bacterium | reverse complement strand
CCCCATGATGCGCTACCGTACCCGCGATATCTGCCGCCTGAGCCGCGAAAAGTGTTCCTGCGGCCGTACCCACGTCCGTATGATGAAGCCCAAGGGCCGCACCGATGATATGCTCATCATCCGCGGTGTCAACGTCTTCCCCTCGCAGATCGAAACTGTGCTGCTTAACCACGGCTATTCCGCCAACTACCAGATCATTGTGGACCGCGTCAATCACACCGACACGCTGGATGTCCATGTGGAAATGACGCCCGAGATGTTCACCGACAGCCTGTCCGAGGTGGATGCCCGCCAGAAGGAACTGGTGGCCGGGCTGCGCTCCATGCTGGGTCTGGCCGCCAAGGTCACGCTGGTGGCCCCCAAGTCCATCGTCCGCAGCGAGGGCAAGGCTGTGCGCGTCATCGACAAGCGCAAGATTTAAGAAGGAGGGTAATCGCATGAATATCAAGCAGATCTCGGTGTTTCTGGAGAACAAGCCCGGCACCCTTTGTGCCATGACGACCGCATTGGCCCAGAACAATGTGGATATGCGCGCCCTTTCTCTGGCGGAAACCAAGGATTTCGGCATCGTGCGCATCATCGTGGACGATGTCTACACCGCCACAACGGTATTGAAAGAAGCCGGCTTTATCCACACCCTCAACACGGTACTGGGCGTAATGATCCCCGACGAACCCGGCGGATTGAACCGGGTACTCCAGATCCTCGACGAGGCGCAGGTCAACGTGGAGTATATGTACGCCTTCCTGGGCGGCAAGAATGTCAACGATGCCTATATGATCTTCCGTGTGACTGATGATAAGGCCGCCGCCGCTGCGTTGAGCGGCAAGCAGATCAAACTGGTGGATCAGGACGAGATTGCCAGCCTGTAAGCCCTTTGCCCACTTACCCCAATCTTTATAAAGGAGCGCTCCCCATTATGATTTCTGAACGTATGCTCGGTCTGGGCACTGCCCGCTCGGTGATCCGCGAGCTGTTTGAATACGGAAAACAGCGTGCCGCACAGGTCGGCGCGGAAAACGTATTTGACTTTTCTCTGGGCAATCCCAGCGTACCGGCCCCTGCTGCCGTCAACGAGGCTGCCATTCGCATCCTGCAGGAAACCCCCGATCTGATCCATTGCTACACCAGCGCCCAGGGCGACGCCACGGTGCGCCAGCGGTTCGCCGACTCCCTCAACCGCCGCTACGGCGCTGACTATCACGCCGACGAGTTTTATGTCACGGTGGGTGCAGCCGCCGCCCTTTGCTGTGTCTTTCACGCTCTGACCTGTCCCGGTGACGAGTTTGTGGCCATCGCCCCCTACTTCCCCGAGTACAAGGTCTTTGTCGAAGGCGCAGGCGCCAAGCTGACGGTCGTCCCCCCCGAGGTGGACGGCTTCCAAATCGACTTTGACGCGCTGGAGCAGGCCATCAACAAGCACACCAAGGGTGTCATCGTCAACAGTCCCAACAATCCCTCCGGCGTGGTCTATTCCAAGGCCACTCTGGAGCGGCTGGCCGCATTGCTGGATCAGAAGAGTGTCCACTACGGCCATCCCATCTATCTGATCTCCGACGAGCCCTATCGTGAAATCGTCTTTGCCGGGCATGAAGTTGCCTGGCTGCCCGATATCTACCGGGACACCATCGTGTGCTATTCCTTCTCCAAGTCGCTGTCCCTGCCCGGCGAGCGACTGGGCTATGTGCTGGTTCCCCGTTCCGTCACCAATGCCGAGCAGGTCTATGCCGCCGTGGCCGGTGCCGGCCGCAGCCTTGGCTACGTCAACGCCCCCAGTCTGTTCCAACAGGTCACCAGCCTTTGCTGCGATCTGACGGCCGACATTGGCGTTTACGAGCACAACTGCAAGCTGCTGGTGCATTCCCTGCGCGAAATGGGCTACCATGTGGTGGAACCGGGCGGCGCCTTCTACCTGTTCCCCCGTTGTCTGGAAGATGACGACGTGGCCTTCAGCGAGCGCGCCAAGCAGTTTGACCTGCTTTTGGTGCCCGGCTCCGGCTTTGGCGCACCCGGCCACTTCCGTCTGGCCTACTGCGTCCCCACCGAACGCATCGAGCGCTCGCTGCCCAAGTTCAAGGCGCTGGCCGATTCCTATCGCTGAGCCATACGCCGTTCACAAAATCATCCACCCGCCCCCCTTGGGGTCGCTTGGGGCCAAGTCGGCAACGACTGGCTTGGCCGGGCGCCCCTTGGGGGGCTTTTTGCCGCCCGTTCCCGCCCGTTCATCCCAAACACGCAAAAAGCACATGAAATGATTTCAATTTGGGAACATTTTTGAAAAAAAGCACGAAAAAAGGTTGCTTTTTGTAACACAAGGCGTATACTGGTATTTGGTATCGTATCGAAAGGATCGATTTGTGTGCGATTTCCGGTGCCATGCGCACCGTGATGGGAAAGCGGGAATGGTATGAAACATAAGCCTACGCTGACAGGCAGGCTGTTATCCCTGTCTGCAGCCCTCCTCTTGTCGCTCCTGTGCATTATAGTTGCCGCTGCCGCAACCGGGAAAACCGGTCCGCGGTTGGTTAAAGTCGCCTTTTTTCCCATGGAGGGCTACCACACCATCTATTCCAACGGCGCCTACGGCGGTCTGGAAGTAGAATATCTGCAGACCGTGTGCGAGTTTGTCAACTGGCGTGTTGAGTATGTGCCCTGCAACAGCTGGGAAGAGGCCTTGTCCATGCTCGAGACTCAGCAGGTCGATCTGGTGGGCACCGCCCAGTATTCTGCCGAGCGCGCGGAAAAGTTTTGCTATGCGGACATGCCCAGCGGCTATACCTTCGGCGCCATCGCCACATCGGGTCAAAGCGACATCGCTTATGAGGACTTCCTTAAAATGCGCAACATCCGCTACGGCATCGTGACCGGGTACGTTCGCACCGCGGAATTTTACCAGTATCTCGCTGACCACGGCATCGATTCCCCCACGGTTTACGAATACCCCAACACCGCCGCCCTGCAAAACGCCCTTACCGCCGGCCAGATCGATGCCATCGTGCATACATTTATGGAGATGCAGCCGGGGCAGCGCCTGATCGGTCGTTTCGCCTCCAAGCCGGTCTATTTCATGACGCACAAGGAAAACGAGTCCTTGGCCAACGAGCTAAATTCCGCTCTGGTGGATATCAAGTACCACTACCCCGAGCTGGAAACCGATCTCATGCACCAATTCTTTGATTCCAAATGGGACAACTCCCTTTTGTACACCACCGAGGAATTTCAATATCTACAGGACCACCCCGAGCTTGTGGTTGGCTATCAAGACGGTCACTATCCCTTCATTTATAAAGAGAACGGCGAATTGAAGGGTCTTCTGGTGCAAGCCTTTGAGAAGCAGCCCATGACCATCTCCTATGTCGAATTGGGAAGCCAGGGCGACGCAGTCCGGGCACTCAAAGAGGGGCGCATCGATGTCTTTGCCCACCTGTACAGCATCCCCGCGCTGGAGTCTGACGATCAGCTTCAATACCTTAGCACCTACAGCACCATTCCCCTGGTTCTGATCACAGAAAAAAACCTTTCCATGGAAAATGTGGATGCCATCGCGACCCTTTACGGTCTTGACGATGACCTGCGCAACTTGCTGGACACCCAGGGCAAAACCATTCTGTGTACCGAAACCTTGGAAGAATGCTTCGATTTGGTACTTCGCGGCCAGGCCGATGTGCTCATGGGCAGCGGCTACCTTGCTGAACGACTGATCAGCACGAAAGCAAAATACAACAATCTGACCATCTCCACAGTCTTGAATGACGAAATCGACATCCATATGTTGGTGCGCGCAGATGCCGACGAAACCCTGAAAAGCGTGCTGGTGAAAGCCGTTGGCCACATCAGTGAAAAAAGCATCAATGAGTACGCGCTCAAGGAAAACGCCCGTTTCGATCTGGATCTGATCACCTTCCTTCGCAGCAACAGCATCTTCATCATCCTGGGTCTGGTCTTTTTGAGCGTGCTGACCATGGTTGTCGCCCATCACATCGTGCGAAAAGAAAAGCGCATCAAAACGCTGCTGTACCGCGACCCCACAATGGATCTCTGGAACCAGCACTACTTCACCAAAGAGGCCGATGCCCGGCGCAACAGCGGCGACAAATACGCCATCGTCTATACCCACATTTTGCGTATGCGCCAATTCTCTCTGGTTTACGGGCGGCGGTCGGCGCGCAAAGTGTTCTTTTGTATCCGCAACGTTTTGAAAAGCAGCGTGGACGAAACGGCAGATGAACTGTGTGCATACATCAGCGCCGAACACTTCCTGGTTCTGATGAAGTACACCGACACCGATTCGCTGCAAGAGCGGCTGGACAGCATCTGCCGCCGTGTGGAAAACAGCATTTATAGTCTGACCGGCAACCGTCTTCACCTGTACCTTGGCGTTTATCCGGACATCAGCAACGATGGCGAGGCGCACGACATCCAAACCATGATCGAATGTGCCACCCAGGTGCTGGACGAAGCCGGCAACCTGCCCGACAAGCACATCTTCCTCTATGACAGCGATTTTGAGCACCGCACCAAGCAGCAGCTTCAGCAGGAAACCATGCTGGAAGCCATCAATGGCAGCGAGCTGTTCCGCGTGTTTTACCAAAACAAGGTGGACATTCGTACCGAGGAAATCGTGGGCGCGGAGGCGCTGGTACGTCTGATCGACCCCGAAGACCCCGGAAAGATCAAGTCGCCCTGGTTCTTCATCCCCTACTACGAAAAGACGGGTCGCATCGTGCAAATCGACTTTTTCGTGCTGGATCACGTGTGCCAAATGCTGCGCAGACGATTGGACGCCGGGCAGCGTGTGGTTCCCATCTCCTGCAACTTCTCCCGTCTGAACTTCATTGTCCCGGACTTCTACCAGCGCTTTGAAGAAGTGCTCGACCGCCATGGCATCTCCAAGGAGCTGATCGAGGTAGAGATCACGGAAACCGCTCTGGTCGAGCCGGAGCATCAGCACGTCATTCGGGCCAATCTGAGCCAGATGAAGCAGCGCGGCATCCGCTTGTCCATCGACGATTTTGGCGCCGGCTACTCCTCTCTGGGACTGTTTGAGCAAGTGCCTGCCAATGTCATCAAGCTGGATCGCTCCTTCATGCTCAACTGCGAGGACGGCGAGCGCCGAAACACCATCATGCGCAGCATTGTGGAACTGTCCCAGGGTCTGAACGCAGACCTGGTCTGCGAGGGCGTGGAAACCCAGGAGGACGTGGATTTGATGAAATCCATCCACGCGCACATCGCGCAGGGCTACTTCTACTCCATGCCTGCCCCGGAGGACGAGTTTGAGGCCATGCTCTAACCCCCCTTACAACGAAAAAGTGCGGCGATCCGTTTTCACGGATCGCCGCACTTTTCTTTTTATCTTGAAATCGAGTTTGCCGGAACATCCACCGATGCCCCGTCCTCCCACAGCGATTGATATTGCGCCATGACCACCGGCAGTACCCGGTGCAGGTCATACTGCGCCACATTTTCTTTGGCCTGCCGGGCCAGCGCGGTACGCAGCGGCTCGGACTGCATCATGCGCCCGATCTGCTGTGCGCAGGCCGATGCGTCCCCGTAGGGATACAGCAGCCCGGTCTCCCCCTCCCGAATGAGATCGGTGTGCCCCTTGACGGCGCTGGCCACCACCGGTAAACCGGCGTACATGGCCTCCATAATATTAAAGGGCAGCCCCTCGCTTCGGCTGGCGCTGACGGCAGCATCCGCCATGGCATACCAGCGCCCCATATCGCTTATGTACCCAGGGAAAATTACCCGGCGGCCTACCCCCAGCTCCTGCGCCAACACCCGGCACTGCTCCCACAGCGCGCCCTGCCCGGGCAGCACCAGCACCACCGATTCCGGCAGCTGCGCCATGGCCCGGATCAGCACATCCTGGCTTTTCCGCTTGGAAAACTCGGCGGCATACATCAGCACAAAGGCATCTGGCGCAATGCCAAACTCACCCCGCAGCGCCGCCCGATCTTCGCCGTCACCCCAATGCTTCCCGGAAAAATCCACACCGATGCCGGGAATAAAGTCCACGCGATTGCCCAGCTTTTTCGCTTTGGCCTGCGCAAAGTCCCACCGATTCATGGTCAGCAGCAGATCGGTCTGCCCCGCCACCAGCCGTTCCGCCGTCAGCAAAACGGCTTTTTTGAGCGCAGGCGTGTCATCGTCAAACAGGTATCCATGCACCACATTGACCACCCGGGGCCGTTCCTTCATGCCCCACAGCGCCAGCCGGGCAAAAAAGGCGGCCAGCGTGGTGTGGGTGACGATCAAATCGTATCGCTCCCGGCGAATGCGCTTTCGCAGCAATGCGGCCGCCTTGAAATTCCCCGGCGCGCTCATTTTCTTCTCCAGAGGCAGGGCAATGACCTCATCCGCCCCGGACACCTCGCAAACCGCCCCGGCGCAGGCTACATGGACTTCCCAGCCGCAATGGGAAAAGCGGCTGAGATAAGGAAGATGAAAGTTCAAAATGTGCCCGTGGGTGGAGGCGGTAAAGAGCACTTTTTTCACAACATCCCTCCTTGTTCCGCCGCGCATCAGCGCAGCTTTTCTCCATTCATAAACTTGCCCCCGAACAGCGTCAGAAACAAAATCTTAATGTCAAACCAAAGGCTCCAATGCTCGATGTAATAGATATCATGCTCAATGCGCCCCTCAATGGAGGTATCCCCCCGAAAGCCGTTGACCTGCGCCCAGCCGGTAATGCCCGGGCGCACCTGATGCTTAACCATGTAAAGGGGCACTTCCTCCTTGAACTGCTCCACATAGAAAGGCACCTCCGGCCGGGGCCCCACCAGGCTCATGTCCCCCTTGAGCACATTGAAAAACTGCGGAAACTCATCCAGCGAGCACTTGCGC
The DNA here is from genome assembly GCA_045602885.1 of Oscillospiraceae bacterium. GTDB lineage: Bacteria > Bacillota > Clostridia > Oscillospirales > Oscillospiraceae > JAJPXI01. The sequence goes on along the minus strand of JAZSCJ010000031.1, from coordinate 10,607 downwards.
AAAAATGCGCCCCATTTCGTCTTTCGGTCATCCACATCGGTGCTCCAGCCGGTTTTCTCGCTGTCATTGACCCGCATGGAACGGAACTTATACATGTAAAACGACTTCTTGTTGCGCCCCACGCGCTCCTGCCGGAACAGAACCGGCCCGGGCGAGCTCATGCGCACCCCGATGGCGCAGGCCAACATCACCGGCGAGCTGATTACGATCAGCAGCAGCGAACCCACAATGTCCATGGCTCGCTTACAAAAAGCGTGCCCCCAGTTGTCCAGCGGAATACGCCGGATGTTCAAAAGCGGAATACCGCCGATCTCGTCAAACTGCGGATTGGCCGGCATATATCGGGCATACAGGGGGATGATGGACAGCTTGGTGCCGGTTTTTTCGCAGGCGGCAATGATCTTGGGCATCCAGGCAAAGTCCTCGGCCTCCAGCGCCGCCACCACTTCGTCCGGCTTGTGTCCGGTCAGAATGTCCTCCAACTGCCCGAACTCGCCCAGATAGGCCAGCTTTGGCTGAAATTCCGCCTTGCGCATGGCCACATAGCCATCGGGGAAATAACCCTGCTCACGCTGGGTGCGCACGGCCTTGAGATACCGTCTGGCCGCGTACCCCTGCCCCAGCACGATCACGTGCTTTTGATTGTACCCCAAACTGCGAAAATAGCGCAGCAGCGTGCGCAGCACGATGCGCTTGCCGCTCAGCAGCGCTCCGCTGAGCACCAGATAGATGGCCAGGGTAACACGGGAATAGTCCACATTGCGCCGAAGAAACAGTACACTGAGCAGCACCAGCATGATCAGCGCGCTCAAAAGCCACAGTCGGGCCAACTCCTTGCCCAACTGCTTCTGCCGGAAGGAGCGATACAGCCCGGCCGAAGCAAACGCGAACAAATGCACCGCCACCAGCAGGATATTTAACACCAGATACTCCTCCAGCGGCACGGTAATGACGCCGTCGGGCAGCACATAAAAACGAATCCAGAAGGCCAGCGGCAGCGACAGCAGTAAAATCGCCCCGTCGCTGATCACATTCAAACCATTCAGCAGCCTTTGATTTTCTTTGATCACAGTTTCCTCATCCTATCCTTAACCAAACCGGTAAACGTCCCCTTGATTGCGCGCATACGGCGGCAAACCGCGCCATATTTCGTCCATAAATGCAGAAAATCTTGCAGAAATTATACCACCGTTGCGCACCGCTTTCAAGGTGCATTTGCCGCGCCGTTTTTTGCCCCGGCGGTGTAAGTTGCACCCAAAAATACACCATTTCCCCCCTTGTCAAAAATATTGAAAGGGGGTCATCAAAGATGACAAAAACACAACACTATCAACTCAACCAATGGGCCCCGGAGGACCCCGTCCTGCACGCGGATTTTAACCGGGACAACGCGCTGGTGGACGCCGCCCTGCACACCGTGCAGCAGGACGCCGCCCGGGCGCTGGCCGAGCACCAAACCGCCGCCAACGCCCGACTGGACCAACTGGCCGCCGCCGACCGCACCCAATTGCTGGGGCGATACACCTTCCCGGCCGACGCCACCCAGCTGGACATTGATCTCAGCGGCTTTGATTTAAGTCAATACACCGCGCTGGAACTGTGCTTTTCCCGGATGCACAGCTCCAGCTCCTATACCCTGCGCTGTTTTGTGAACAACGTCACCGATTCCTATTCCACCCAAACCACCAGCTCCAACAGCTACATGCACTCCGCGGCGAGCCTTGCCTCCCACGCGCTGGACGGCGAGCATGTCCTTTGCGGCAACTGGATCATCCGCCTGGACGGCCCGGCCCTGTTTGGCTATTACCACCACCACAGCGGCACGGAGCACCTGAACACCATTCTGTTCCGGTTCGAGAACAGCGACTGGGGTCTGCACAATCGCTTTTTGAAGCCGGGCGACCTGCAAAGTCTGCAGGTAAAAACCACCGCCGGCATCCCCACCGGAAGCATCTATCTGCTGGGCCATCGCTTTTAACGCAAAAAAGATCGCCCCCCGCACCCATTGGGTGCGGGGGGCGATTTGCATTTGATCAAGTCAAATCAACAAGGGAAGCAATCAGGGCTTCACAATGTAGACGGTCTTGATAGCGAACTGCTCAGCGTCGTCAGCCTCACGGTCAACAACCTCAACGTAGATGGTGTCACCACCGCCGATGGCGTCGATGACAGCGCGGGAGACGTTGCCCTCGTCGTCGATGACGTAGACAGTCTCGCTGCCGTTGTAGGTGTAGCCCTTGCCGTCAACAGCCAGAACGCCCTTGCTGGGACGCTCATCGGGAGCAGTGATGGTGTTGTGCACGTTGTAAGCCTGGGTGAAGTCGTTCTCAGTAATCTCTTCAACCTCGGTCACATAACCGTCGGCATCGCGGGTCAGCTCATACAGAACACCCTCGGTCAGGCCGGCGGGGAGGGGCTGGAACAGCTCCTCGTCCTTGGTGGTCAGAGTGACGCCTGCCACACCGTTGACGATACCGGTAACCTCATAGTACTTGGTCAGGCCGTCCTTGTCCAGACGCTCGGTCACGGCGTTGGTGACAAAGTAAGCCATGTCGCCAGCCTTGGTGGTGCCGGTGTCGACGTTCTCATCGGAAGCGTCGATGTAAACCAGATCCACGTGGTTGTCCATCTTGGGGTTCACAGCAAAGGTGACCCAAACGCTAGCATCATCGGCAGCGATGGTGGGAACCTTCTCATAGCCGGTGTAGCTGGTGAAGTCGAAGACGTTTTCAACGCTGGTGGGAGTCTTCACGACATAGACGGTGTCCTTGTCGCCCTTGATGGCGGTAGCGCCACCGTTGTAACCCATGACGTAGGGCATGCCGTTGACGGTGATCTGGGTCTCGTCGCCACCAGAAGCATCGGTGGTGGTGTCACCGTTTGCGAAGAAGGCAGCATCGGGCGCGCCGGCCTGATCAGCCTTCAGGTTCAGATAGTTCAGCTCATAGTTGCCCTTGCTGTCCAGAGCGTACTTGACGATCTGGCCGGCCATGGGCAGGTTGTCATCAACCGCATCGCTCAGACCCATAGCGGTGATCTTGCCATCCGCGTCGGTGGTCACAGTCAGAGAGGTGCCGCAGTTCTTGGTCTCAAAGCCGTTGATCTTGGAAACCTTAACGGTCTCGATGCTGCCGTCGGCCATGACCAGGTCAGCCTCGACGGACTGGTTGGAACCGGTACCCACGCTGTTGATCAGAGCGATCTTGTCAACGATGGCGTACTTGATGTTCTCGATAGCGGTGGTCATAACCACATAACCGAACTGGTCAACAAAGTAGTTGGCGTTCTCAACGCTGTTGGGGAAGGTGTCGGTGTCGGCAGCCACGTTGGACAGGCCGCTTGCAGCGCCGTACTCCTTACCATCGATGGTCAGGGTGCTGGTCTTGGCGTTGATCTTGGACTGAGCGCCCTGGAACACGGTGGTGGGGAAGATGAACAGCATGTCGTCAGTGGTGCCAGCAGTGCCAGCAGCGCCAACCACATAGGTGACGAAATCCTTATCCTGGACGTTGCCAGCAACAACGGCAGTGTCCTTCTCGTCGTTCACAGCGTTGGTCCAAACTCTCTTGGTAACAGGAGCGCCGCCGCCAACAGGCATCACGGTGTAGTCCATGAAGCTGCTGCCGTTGGACTTGCCGGGAGCGACAGCCAGAACCTGGCCCAGGGTGTAGGTGGTGGTGGTGATGGCGTCAACAGTCATGTCGCGGTTGACGTCGTAGAACTTGACCTGCTTGCCGTTGGCCAGCAGACCGTAAGCGATCTCCTCAGCAATAGTGGTGTTGCCGGGGATGGGGCTGTTGAAGGTCTCGACGTTGCCATCCACCTCACCGTTATCGCGAACGATGGCAGCACCTTCGAAGTCGGCAACGACCAGAGTGTTGTTGATCTTGCGAACAACGTCAGAGCTATCAGCGATGGAGTAGCCCTTCAGCATGTTAGCGACCAGCTTGCCGGGCAGGAAGCCGTTGAAGGTAGCAACGGGCTCAGCCTCAGCGAAGGTGACATAGTCGCCCTTGACGAACCAGGTGTAGCCGGGAGTGCCCAGCACGCCAACGTTCAGAGAAGCGTCCTGACGCAGATCTTCGAAGTACTTCTCGCAGAACTGGATGGTGTCGCCCTCGAGAGCGGTGTCACCACCGGTGGTGTAGTCACGGCCGCCGTCCTCGATGTAGGTGCGGGGCTCAGCCTCAGCAGCGCCGGTCACGATGTCAACACCGTTGACGGTGACGGAGGTGCCCTTGGTGGCGTACTTGACCATGGTGGCTTCCAGAGTGTTCAGAGCCATCTGAGCGGCCTGCTCACGAGTAACCTCGGCAGCCAGGTCAACGCCCTTGATGTTCAGCTTGACGTCCAGAGCATCGGAACCGATGTTGGTGGACCAGTTGGTGTTGTTGACATAGCCTTCGATCTTGGCATCATAGCCCAGAGCAACCAGCAGCATCTTGGCGAAAGCAACGCCGGTCAGCTTGCCGTTGGGGTTGAAGGTGCCGTCGCCGTTACCGGCGATGATGTCCATGCTGGCGCAGTAGCTGATGTAGGGAGCGGACCAGTGGCTCGCATACACATCGCTAAAGGTGCTGACAGCAGGCAGCATCTCGGCATTCTCGGGACCCAGCAGCATGTAGCAGATGATCTTAGCAGCCTGCTCACGGGTCAGAATGTCCTTGGGGTTGAAGTTGGTGCCGTCGCCCTCGAGCACTTCCAGAGCGCTCATGACTTCGACAGCCTCAGTGTACTTGATCTCGCTGGCGTCAGCGAAATCAGCGGCGCTGGTGCCCACGACCATCATACCGATGACCAGAGCGCAAGCCAGAGCCAGAGAGAGGACTCTCTTGAGGTTTCTCATGTTTGGTTTCCTCCTTTAAATTTTCGGGGTATCCCCCATATATTTGATAACGCCATGCGGCGATACCAACACCATTGGATTTTACGCATTGATTGTAATGCGCCCACGCGCCCCTGTCAATGCTTCCGCGCCATTTGAAACATAACTGTAACATAACGCGACTTTATGTAACATGGATGCAACATTGTGCCTTTCGCACAGCAAAAGGGGCAGTCCCCCCTTCCGCTTTGTTATTTTATCGGCACAACGGGGCAAAAGTCAACACCCCCGGCCCATTTGAAACATAACTGTAACACAAGCCGGTTATATACTTAATGTGTAATGTGCGCGCCCTTTGTTCCCCTGTCGAAACCTCGCCCGGCGGCATTGTCTTTCCTGCCGGAATTTGATATACTGCATTTACACAAGCCGCACCGCTTTCCCGGCACAGGGTGCCGCCGTTCCCGGCCGCGGCAGGAAGGAGCAGATCATGCAGCAATATGTTTTTGGCATCGACCTGGGCGGCACTACGGTAAAGCTGGGTCTGTTCCGTCTGGACGGAACTGTGTTGGACAAGTGGCAGATCCCCACCCGAACCGAACACGGCGGCGCGCACATTCTGCCCGACATCGCAGCGGCGGTAACGACCAAACTGACCGAGAAGGGCATCCCCGTGCAGGCCGTCAAGGGTGCCGGTCTGGGCGTTCCCGGCGCGGTGCTGGGCGACCGCTTTGTAACACCCTGCGTCAATCTCAACGGTTGGGGCGGCGATGTGGCCGACAAGCTGGCCCAGCTGTGCGCCTTCCCGGTCAAGGCGGTCAATGACGCCAACGCGGCCGCGCTGGGCGAGATGTGGCAGGGCGGCGGCAAGGGCTTTAAAAACGTGGTTTTTGTCACGCTGGGCACCGGCGTGGGCGGCGGCATCATTGCAGACGGCAAGCTGCTGACCGGGGTGCATGGCGCCGGTGGTGAGATCGGCCACATTACGGTCAACCCCGCCGAGACCGAGCCCTGTGGCTGCGGCAAGTACGGCTGTTTGGAGCAGTATGCTTCCGCCACGGGTATCGTCCGTGAAGCGAAGCGCAGATTGGCCGCGTGCGATACCCCCTCCTCGTTGCGCGACGTGGAAACGGTGACGGCCAAGGCGGTATTTGACTGCGCCGGGGCAGGCGATCCTCTCGCGCAGGATGTCGTGGCCTTTTTTGGCGAAACGCTGGGGCGCGCGCTGTCCATCGTGTCCTGCGTGTGCGACCCCGAGGTATTTGTCATCGGCGGCGGCGTGTCCGCGGCCGGGCAAATCATTTTGGATGTGGTGCGCAGGGCGTTTGTTCGCCACGCGTTTCCTGCCGCGGAAGAAACCCGTTTTGAACGGGCGGTTTTGGGCAACGACGCCGGCATCTGCGGCGCGGCCCGGCTGATGCTGGAGATCTGATCTCCTGTCACCGCAATCATCAAAATAAAGAGCAGATAGGGGCAAGTCGATTGACCGTGCCCCTATCTGCTCTTTTGTTCTCTTGCATCGTCTGAATTGGTTCCCCTCTTCATAAAATAGAGCAACTTAAAAACAGGAGGGGTCCTTATGAAATTTGTCTTATTGAAGCGCAAGGTCTTGACCCTGTGCGCCTGCGCGCTGTGCGCCGCCGCCATGTTCTACATCGTCAGCCACCCGGCCATCGTGGGCGCGGCGGCCACCACGCGGCAACTGCCCATCTACTGCGTCCGGCGCGACCAGAAGGTGGTCGCCCTGTCCTTTGACGCGGCCTGGGGCAACGAGGACACCCAGCAGCTCATCGACATTTTGGGCAAATACAATGTCAAAGCCACCTTTTTTGTGGTGGGCGAGTGGGTGGACAAATACCCCGAATCGGTCCGGGCGCTTGCCGATGCCGGGCACGAGATTATGAACCACTCCAACGACCACGCCCATTTCAACTCCCTTTCCCACGATCAGATCGTGGCCGACATCAACGCCTGCAGCGACAAGATCCAGGCCGTCACCGGCGTGCGTCCCACCCTGTTCCGCCCACCCTACGGCGAGTATGACGACCATGTCATTTCCGCCGTGCGCTCCATGGGTGTGCAGCCCATCCAGTGGGATGTGGAACGACGGGAAACAAAGGAAACTCCCCGCCCAAACAGAAAACCCCTGCCTTGACCCCGGGGTGTCAAGGCGGGGGTTTTGTTTTGTCAGCACACTTCACCCGTCAGACCGGGCGCAAAGGCAGATCAGTTTTTCCACTTGCTTTGCTATGATGTGCAAGATCCATGCCAGCAGGAAAACAAGGATCATAACCAAAATCCAGGCAACATTGCCCAGCGGGAAGGGCACATGGAATACCTTCCACCAATACGACACCAATTTGAACACGAAAATGTGAACCAGATATAGCTCAAAGGAGTATTTGCCCAGCAACCCGATGCACCGTTGTACATAGCGTATGGGCTTGCAGCCTTCGCTCCACCGGGAAACACAGGAAATTACATAGCACAAAAAGGGCGTCATCAGAATGTAGGGATACCAGTGCAATCCGTAGTTCCACAAATACCGCGGAACATATGCGCGGCAGGCGTACAGCGCCGCCACACTTGCGGCAAACAGCAGCGCCGCCGACAGGGCATATTTCTTCTTTATGATTTGCGCATCGTATTTGGCAAACATCATGCCAATGATATAAATGGGCAGCCGGGTGGCGAGAACGATAAATTTCCTGTCGTTAAAAAACGCCGTGGACAGAAGGATCGCTGCCGCGACCAGCACGATGCACTTGCCCAGCGTATTCTTCTTGATAAACGTGGCAAGGTAAGGCGTCAATACATAGAACACGATCAAGGCGGCAAGATACCAATTGAAGGATATGCCGGAATGAGAAAGCGTCTGGACTGCAAACAGATTGCCCACAAAGACAACGGCATTCATCTGCCCCATTACAATATGGTAGAGCCCCCACACGATCATAAAAGGGATATAGATCGGCGCCAGGCGAAGGATTCGCCGCTTGATAAACTCCAACGGCGCTTCGGATTTGGTATAGGAATAGTAATTGCCGATCCCGGAGGCGAAAAGGAAAATATCCACGCCGCCATATGCGATCTCTTTGATTTTGTTGAGCAGCTCGATGGGAAACTGAATGCCCGAATGATAGATCATCACCGACAGCATGGCAATTCCCATCCAAATTTCACGATATTTGATCATTTGTTTTATCGTCATGCAGGCACTCCCCTTTTGATTCACCACAGGTAAGTTGTCCCCGTCACTTGTTTGCGGGGGTGATATGCGCCGGGCTTGCGTTACAGCGTTCGTTTGCCGTCCAGAAACTCCTGATAGCGATCGCAGATCCCCTGCACATCTTCGCCAAACTCAATTTGCCGCCCCTTATGAAGCCACAGGATCTTGTTGCACATACTCCGCACCTGTCCGATGGAGTGGGACACTAAAATGGTTGTCGCGCCGCCGCGGATGATCTCTTTCATCTTGGCCTCGCTCTTTTTGCGGAAGGCGCCGTCGCCCACCGACAGCACCTCGTCCAAAATCAGAATGTCCGGCTGCACCAGACTTGCAATGGCAAAGGCCAGTCGGCTTTTCATGCCGGAGGACAACTGCTTGAAGGGCCGATCCTCAAATTCACGCAATTCTGCGAAATCGATGATCTGATCGTAAGTATCGTTCATAAACTTACGGGTGTAACCCAGCATGGCGCCGCGCAGATAGGTGTTTTCCTTGACTGTCAGATCCGGATCGAAGCCGACGCCCAATTCCAGCAGCGCAGCGATGCCGCCCTCTACCTCCAGATTGCCGGTGGTGGGGCGAGGTTTATCAATGGTCAAGTATTGAGCAGCCCACATTTGGTTTTGGCCAACGTCTGTTACGTAAATAGTGTCCTTTTCAGCAAAGGTTTTGGTCAGCTGGGTCATTACCCAAGGAGCAGTAAGTCTGGAGCCATCAGCAACGGAACGGTCTTCCATTTTATCCCACTCTTTAATTTGCGCCCACCATTCCGGATGCTTGCCTTCTTTTACCAAGGGCAAGAATTTTGCCAAGGTTTCTTTCAAGTCGCCATCCAGCGCCAAGGTTACGCCAACATTCTTATCAATTTCAGATTGGTCAATATCCATTTGGATAATGGTCTTGGTTCCTGCGTAACGATTTCTGTCGCCGGTTACCCTGTCACTCAAACGGCTGCCTGCTACGACGAGTACGTCTGCATTGGCAACAGCAAGGTTGCAATCCATATGACCATGCATACCGGTCAATCCAATTGCACGTTCATCACTGCCGGGATACACACCCAAGCCCATCAACGTGCTAACTACGGGCAAATCTGCCCTGTGCGCCAGTTCAAGCAGTTCTTTTTCCACGCTGCTTGTAACTGCGCCGCCGCCAACCATCAGTACAGGTCTTTCTGCTTCATTCAAAGCAGCAGCAGCTTTTTCAATAATCCCCTCATCGGCCTTCAAAACTTCCGGTAATTCTACTTTTTCTAACTCCGGATAGTCCAATTCTTTAACCTGCAAATCGCTAGGTATATCAATCAGAACAGGTCCGGGTCTACCGTTTTTAGCTATCGCAAAAGCCAATCTCAGCATCGGCACGAGCTCTTCGCTCTTACGCACGATGGCATTATATTTTGTAATGGGCATTGTTACGCCCACAATATCAATTTCTTGGAAGGAGTCACGTCCCAAATTTGCCACGGGAACTTGTCCGGAAATGGCAACTACGGGAATAGAGTCCAAATAAGCTGTCGCCAAGCCGGTTACGATATTTGTCGCACCGGGGCCAGAAGTAGCGATGCACACGCCAACCTTACCGCTGGCTCTAGCATAACCATCTGCCGCATGAATTGCTCCTTGTTCGTGAGCAGTCAACACATTTTTCAGGGGAGCGTCGTACAATGCGTTGTACAAGGGAATAACTGCTCCACCCGGATATCCAAAGACTGTTTCAACGCCTTGCTCCTGCAAAACCTTGACAATAGCCTGAGCACCAGTCATTTTCATAAGAAAAACCTCCTATTCAACAGTTTCAACAGAGGATACAAACATTTGCTTCGCCAGCAGCTTGGCAACTTGTGCTGCTGCCGCCTCCACCAACAGTACTTCCAGCTTCACAACGTCAGCTTCCGCATCCAAATGCAGGGAGCGGATATGCACGCCTTGTTTAGCCAGCACCCTCAACACTCTTGGCAAAAAGGTTTCTTCATTTTTACCTGTTACTCGTACTTTTGCAAACATTATCTTTCCTCCTTTTAGTAGGGGGTAAATTTTATCTTGGTCTTACGCTTGTTTATAAAAATAGCCCCTGCCTTATATAGCAGGGGCGTAATATACGCGGTACCACCCTTATTTATCACTCTTGCACCAGTCCATCAACCGGCTCGGATGTAACGTATCCGCTACGCATCAGTCTACTCGCAAAACTTTCGCTGACGAGTTCATGGGTGATTTACTCCACAAGGCTCCGTACCGATTTTCACCAGCCATCGGCTCTCTGAAACTTTACGCTTGCTTTTCGTCCCAATCATTACCTTTATTCAGAAATTTGAAATTAAGAGTATTATGCACCTTTTTTTGTTTTTTGTCAACAAAAAGTTTCATTAAAACTTTTTCAGATAAATTTCTACATTTTTTGTAACACTTGTTGCATACTCATTTTGATTTGCAAGCAAATAGTCCTTAATTTCTGCACTCAAGTTGCCAGCGTCCGGGCTCAGTACTTTTGCGTATGCTAATGCATAAGCTTTACCAATTTCGGTTTCAGCAGTCAGTTCTTCTGCGGAAG
>JAZSCJ010000030.1:0-4174 GCA_045602885.1 Oscillospiraceae bacterium | reverse complement strand
CGACGGCATCAAAAAGCTGGACGACGTCAGCTTTCTGGCCCGCAGCGGCGAGATCCTCGGCGTGGCCGGCATCGCCAAGTCGGAGGCCAAGCGGTCTTAGGAAGACAATTGATAGATCCACCTCCTTGGCTCACAGACCGACATGGCTCCGATCCGACTTATCTGACCGCCCCCGATGCCGACGGCATCAAAAAGCTGGACGACGTCAGCTTTCTGGCCCGCAGCGGCGAGATCCTCGGCGTGGCCGGCATCGCCGGCTCCGGCCAGAAGGAGCTGTTGGAGGCCATCGCCGGACTGACTCATATTTCCCCCGGCTCTATCGTCTACTCCCCCGAGGGCGAGGCATCCTATGAGCTGGTGGGCAAATCCCCCCTGCAGATCAAGCAGGCCGGCATCTCGCTGGCCTTCGTGCCCGAAGATCGCCTTGGCATGGGCCTTGTGGGCGATATGGGCATGGTAGGCAACATGATGCTGCGCTCCTGGCGCTCCGGCAAGGGTGCCTTTGTGGACCGCAAGGACCCCAGCCAACTGGCCGAGCAGGTCAAGGAGGAGTTGGGCGTGGTCACCCCCAGCGTGGATTTCCCGGTGCGTCGTCTGTCGGGCGGCAACGTGCAAAAGGTACTGGTGGGCCGTGAGATCGCCTCCTGCCCCACCGTGCTTATGAGCGCCTACGCCGTGCGTGGGTTGGACATCAACACCTCCTACACCATTTATAATCTGATGACCGAGCAAAAGAAAAAAGGCGTGGCCGTCATCTTTGTAGGCGAAGATCTGGACGTGCTGCTGGAGCTGTGCGACCGCATTCTGGTGCTGTGCGGCGGCAAGGTGTCCGGCATTGTGGATGGACGCACCGCCACCAAGGAAGAGGTCGGTCTGCTGATGACCCGCGTGGGCGGCGAAGAGGAGGGCAGTGCGACATGAACGAACAAAAAACTCCTTGGATCCGTTTGGCCAAACGGGATCTGATGCCCGCCCGAAGCATGTGGACTATTCGTGCCATCTCGTTTCTGGTGGCCATTCTTCTGGGCGGTCTGATTTTCCTCGTGTTGGGTGTCAATCCCTTCACCGCCTATGGTACCATCATCACCGGCTCCCTGGCCAAAAAGACCGCCCTGCGCCAAACCATTAAGATCGCCATCCCTCTTTTGGGTACGGCGCTGGCCATTGCCCCCTGCTTCAAGATGCGCTTTTGGAACATCGGCGGCGAGGGCCAGATCACCGCAGGTGCTATGGCGGCCACCTATTTCGCCCTGTTTTACGCCGACACGCTGCCCGCGCCCATTCTGTTGTTGGTCATGGGTTTGGCCGGCGCTGTGTTCGGCGGTCTGTGGGCGCTGATCCCCGCCTTCTTCAAGGCCCGCTGGGGCACCAACGAAACACTGTTCACGCTGATGATGAACTACATCATTATTGGCGTGGTCAAGTGGCTGCAGGGCGGCCCGTGGGAGGGCAAGCCGGGCAGCCAGATCATCCCCATGTTTGACCGTGCGGCCGTGCTGCCCAAGGTCTTTGGCGTTCATTGCGGCTGGATCATCGTGCTGCTTCTGACCGGCTTTATGTTCGTTTACATGAAGTACACCAAGCACGGCTATGAGATCGCCGTCATCGGCGAAAGTGAAAACACCGCCCGATACGCCGGCATGAATGTAGGTCGCATCATCATGCGCACCGTCTTCCTTTCCGGTGCCATCTGCGGTCTGGTGGGCTTTATGATCGTTTCGGGCGCCAACATGACGCTGTATGACAGCGTAGCAGACAACGCCGGTTTTACCGCCATCACAGTGGCCTGGCTGGCTCAGCTCAACCCTTTCGCCATGGTGGCCATCTCCCTGTTGCTGGCCATTCTGGACAAGGGTGCCGGTACGCTGCAAACCTATATGGCGGTGCCTACCTCCATTTCCGACATCATCACCGGCATCTTCCTGTTCTGTATGCTGGGCTGTGAGTTCTTTATCAACTACAAGATCATCTTCCGCGGCAAGCAGAAGGAGGTGACCAACCCATGACCGGAATCGGTGTGACAATCCTGGCGCTGTTAGTGGCTGCTGTACAAAACGGCATTCCCCTGCTGTTCGGCACGGCAGGCGAGATCCTAACCGAAAAGTCGGGCAATCTGAACCTTGGCGTTGAGGGCATGATGTACATGGGCGGCGCTATGGGTCTGGCCGGTGCGTTTGGCTATGAAAAGCTGGCCGGTGAGAGCGCCAACGGCATCGTGGCCGTCCTGCTGGCCATCCTGTTCTCTTTCCTAGCCGGCGCGCTGGGCGCGCTGATCTACAGCGTTCTGACCATCTCCCTGCGTGCCAACCAGAACGTCACCGGCCTTGCTCTGGCCATTTTCGGCACCGGCGTGGGCCAGTTCATCGGCGAGTATATGCGCACCCGTGAGGGCGGCTATGTGGCCATTGGAAACCAGCTGAAATCGGCCTTCCAATCCTCGCCCTTCCCCGTCTTCCTGCGGGAGCTTCCGGTGATCGGCCCACTGATCTTCAATCACAACATTTTCGTCTATCTGGGCGTGCTGATGGCGGTAGCCATGGCTTGGTTCCTGCGCCGCAGCCGGAGCGGTCTGCATCTGCGTGCTGTGGGCGAATCCCCTGCTACGGCCGACGCAGCCGGCATCAATGTGACCCGGTACAAGTATCTGGCCACTATCATCGGCGGCGGCATCTCGGCCATCGGCGGCATGGTGTACATCATGACCATCGCCGGCTGTGTCTGGAACCACGAGGGTCTGGCCGGTGAGGGCTGGCTGGCCGTGGCGCTGGTAATTTTCTGCCTGTGGCGGCCCATGAATACGGTCTGGGGCTCCATCCTGTTCGGCGCGCTGATGATCCTGTATATGCGTCTGCCCCTTCCCTTTATCCCCAACCAACTGTACAAGATCCTGCCCTATGTGATGACGGTCATCGTGCTCATCTTCACCAGCATGCGCAATAGCAAGGACAAGCAACCTCCTGCAAGTCTGGGTCTGCCCTACTTCCGGGAGGAACGGTAAGCGCAATCTCCGGCCGCCCTTTTTGAACGGTCTAACAAACAAAAAAATTCCCGACCCACACGGGTCGGGAATTTTTTGTTTCGGAATTACACCAGCTCGATGATGGCCATCTCGGCGGCGTCGCCGCGGCGGGGGCCAATGCGAACAATGCGGGTATAGCCGCCGTTGCGGGACTCATACTTGGGACCGATCTCGTCGAAGAGCTTCTTGGCCACATCCTCCTTGGTGATGAAGGCCAGAGCCTGACGGTAGGAAGCCAGGTTGTTGGTCTTAGCCAGAGAAATCATCTTCTCGGCCATGGGCGCCACTTCCTTGGCGCGGGAAACGGTGGTCTTGATCTGACCGTTCTCCAGCAGATAGGTCACCATAGCGCGCAGCATAGCCATACGCTGATCGCTGGTTCTGCCAAGCTTACGATTACCGGACATGTTACTCACTCCTTTTTACAGGGGATATATCAATTAGTTGTCGTCGCTGGCCAGGGACAGGCCCATCATTGCCAGCTTGTTGATGACCTCTTCCAGGCTCTTGCGGCCCAGATTGCGCACCTTCATCATTTCTTCCTCGGTCTTGGAAATCAGATCCTCCACCCTGTTGTTGTTGGCACTCTTGAGGCAGTTGAAGGAACCCACCGACAGATCCAGTTCCTCGATGGTCAGCTCCAGGACCTTGTTGCGTTCACCCTCTGCCTTTTCAACGACGGTGGACTGGGAGCCCATGGTCTCAGACAGATCGGTAAACAGAACAAAGTGGTCCACCAGGATGCGAGCACCCAGGCTGACTGCGTCACGGGCGGAAATGGTACCATTGGTCCACACTTCCATGGTCAGTCGGTCGTAATCGGTCAGGTCGCCCACACGGGTATTCTCCACAGTGTAGTTGACTTTCTTGACCGGAGTGTAAATGGAGTCGACAGGGATGACGCCGATAATGGACTGGGCAGGCTTGTTGCGGTCGGCGGTCACATAACCGCGGCCATGCGACAAGGTCAGCTCCATGTTCAAGCTGGCATCTGCGCCCAAAGTGGCAATGTGATGGTCGGGATTGAGGATCTCGACTTCGCCGTCGGCCTTGATGTCGCCGGCAGTCACCTTGCCTTCACCGTTCATCTCAATGTAAACCGTCTTCACGCCTTCGCTGTGCAGCTTGGCAATGATACCCTTCACATTCAGAACG
>JAZSCJ010000029.1:0-4475 GCA_045602885.1 Oscillospiraceae bacterium | reverse complement strand
AACCAGCCGCTTTGTCAAGCACTTTTTCTCGTTTTCTTGAAATTCTTCTTCCAAGCTTCCCGAATCCGTGCCCGCTCAACAGGCGCTCGATTACTATACCAAACCATCCCCAGTTTGTCAACACTCTTTTTCGTCTTTTTTGAAGTTATTTTCTATGCCACAACATCTGTGGTTTCTCTCGGAAACACAGACACAAAATACGCCCCTCTACCCCCTTTCTTTGCGCCACGACCACACCAAACGCAGGGCCAACGGAACCACAAACCCCAACACAAGACCCACGATCGGCAACACCGCGATGCAAAAAATCCGGGCGCTCTCCCCCTGCGGAAAGAGCAACCACCCGCCGATCCACGCAACCAACGCCACCGCCAAAACACTCCACCGGCTCCACGCACCCGAATGCAACCGCTCTGCCAGCGCACGCCAGGCGTGCAACAGCAGCCCCACCCGTGTCAGATCCGACAGCACCCACAACGCACCCACCAACGCCTCGGTGCGCTGAAACGCCCCTTTAACCCCAAGGCCCTGCACCATGGTCAAAAAGGGTGACGCCAACCGGGCGGTCAGCTTCGGCCCCAGACACCCAATGGTCGCCACCAGCAAAAGCGCCGCCGCAACACTCAGCGCCACGGCCCAAACCACTACCTGGCGGCGCACCCGCCCTTCCCACACGACCCGGTTGCTCAACGCAGCCGCAGGCGCAAGGTTCAGCAGCACCCCAGCCGCAGCCAGACCGCCACCCGGCAGCCCGGTCACTTCCGGCACAGACGGCCACAGGTTCTGCTTTTCCACACGAAACACAGCCAAAAGCAGCACCGCCGCTAATACCACTGTCAAAGCCAGATAGAATATCTCCGCCGCCCGGGCAAAGGCCGACACCTTCCCCACGCCCATCCAGGCCGCCAATCCGGCCAGCACCGCCACGAAAATCCACGCCGGGCCGGTTCCGTACGCAACCGTCAACCGAGCCCCACACAGGCGCAGCGACAGCGCCAAATTGAGCAGCGTCCACGCAAGGTATACCATTATATATAATGTGCCGCCCCACGCCCCCCTGTGCTCTGCGCCCCCGACCGCCCACAGCGCAGCCAGCAAAATCGGCATCGCGCAGAGCGCAACGCCCCAACCCGCACTCCCGGCAGCACGAGAAGCCAGAACCGGCAACAGGTCGGTCACCGGGGCTAGCAGAGAAACCGCCAACAACACCATGATCTGACGCACCGAAAGCACATCACGCCCCATGGTCACCCCTCCTTCTTGTTTGCGTTCCCACCAGCACCAGCCACTCGCCCTCCTGTCCCAACACCGGCAGCTCTACCTGCCCTTCCTCTTCCAGACGCATGAGCGCCTGCAGCACGGTCACCGGCACAGCCCCACCGTTTAACTCAATGGAGGTCAGCCGCTTGGCGCCGCCGCCCACCCCGGCCAGCAATTCCTCTGCCCGGCCCCGTTGAGTCAACCATACGGTAGCCCCCTGCCCCAGAGCAGGCTCAGCCAGCGCCGCTTCCAACACGGCGAACAAATCACTTTCCGCCCCCAACACCAACTGGGTCACATGGGTCAGCGAAACCGACTGCTCTCCCGACCCTTTCAGTGCTGTTTTTGCCTGCTCCAACGACCGCCCCGACGCCGTCAGAACAACCGCCCCGGTCGAGCCGGCCGTCGGATCACCGGCGGCCGTCAAGGTCACGTTCTGATCCGTCCAGTCCACACCCAGCACCTGCACCAACATGGTGTCCTCCAGCTCCCGAGGGAAAGGCAGCAATTCACATCCCGTCAAAGACAGACTCGCCAGCAGACAAAGCAGCACTCGCTTCAACCTTGATTCCTCCTGTTTTTTGTGTGCAGCGCCGCTTCACGCAGCTTGGCATAGGGCAGCGGGCGGCGCAGCACGGCATTCCCCTGCTTCGCCTGGCCCGTATTGGAGGCAAACGGGGTCAGATAGGCCACTCCGAAACTCTCGATGCAGGCCAAACGGCACACCAACGCCGCCCCCGTCACCACCATGCCGAACGCTCCGGCCACACTGGCCGCGATGGCCAATAGAAATCGCCAGATACGCAGCGCACCGGAAAAATCCTGCGCCGGCACCGTGTACCCGGCAATGCCGGCAATGGCCACCACGATCAACACGGCCGGCGATACAATTTTGGCCTCAACCGCCGCCGAACCCACCACCAGACCACCCAAAATGGACACCGTCTGGCCGATGGCCGAGGGCAGCCGCAGCCCTGCCTCCTGCAACACCTCAAACGCCAGCAGCATGATAAGCACTTCAAACACGGTGGTAAAGGGCACATTTGTCTTGGCCGCATTGATGGACAGCGCCAGCTTGAGCGGGATCATCTCCGAATGAAAGGTCACGGCGGCAATATATAAACTGGGCAAAAAGAGGGTCAGCAGCATACAAATATACCGCAGCGCGGCCAGCACCGAGGCCACCACCCAGTTTTGCGAGCGATCCTGACTGGTTTTGAAAAACTGGCGGATGTCGCCGGGCACCAGATAGCCCAGCGGCAGGCCGTCCACCAAAATGCCCACCCGACCCTCCACCAAACCGGAGCAAAACCGATCCGGCCGCTCGGTATAGGCGATCAGCGGAAAGGCGGTGTCCACCTCGTCCACGATATATTCCTCCAAGCTGCCCGTCATGAGCAGCGCGTCAATGTCGATGGCCCGGATACGTCGTTCCACCTCGGCCGCCAGCGCCGGATCGACGATGCCTTCTATATACAGGACATCCACCGGTGTCAGCGTCTGCCGTCCCACGATGTGCTCCTTGATCCGCAGTTCGGGGGCACGCAGACGACGGCGCACCAGACTGGTGTTGGTGCGCACACTCTCCACAAAGCAGTCCCGCGCACCCTTGATGGACGGCTCGTTTTCCGGGTTGGACACCGCGCGTTTTTCCTCCGTGGCGGTGAAAAAGGCCAGTGCCTTCCCTTCCCCAAACAGCAGCAGGCAGTCGCCGTTGATCAGCGACGCCACCGCTTCGTCCATGGTTTTGCGCTCGGTAACGATCAAATCGTACACGCCGCCCCGGCGCATCAAATCGTAAGCCTGCTCCAGAGTACAGCGATCAAACACCGGGTTTTCCACCAACGGCTTGAGTACATAATCCGCCGCCCGTTCCATACGCATCATTCCGGCCACGAAACAAAGGGTTATTCTACGCTCTGGATCGCCGCGCACTTCCAGTTGCTGCGTATAAAAATCCACACATCCGGCAAAGGCTTGCCGCAAACTCTCCTCATTCAGCGGCAGAGGGATGCGCGGCTGCTGCCGTGGATGGGGCGGGATCTCCGGTTTCTTCGCGCCGAATATGCCCACACGTTCTGCCCCCTCTACATTTAATATAATGTAGGTAGCTTGGCTTCTTGGACGCAAATTATTCCCCGAACACACAAAAAAAGACCGCATCCTTTGTAAGGATGCGGTCTTTTGTACGCTTGCGCAACGGACGATGCCGTTTCGATGCGTTTAGCACATGGGCTTGAGATCGGGGCTGATGATGAGCGTAGCCTCGGTGGCGGCCTGGATCTGCTCCACGGTGAACTCGGGGTTGTACTCGGTCAGCTCCAGACCCTTGTCGGTGACCACCATCACGCCCATCTCGGTGATGATCTTGGTGATGCACTTAACAGCGGTGTAGGGCAGACGGCACTTCTTGAGGATCTTGGGGTTGCCCTTAGCGGTATGCTCCATGGCAACGATGACGTTCTTGGCGCCCACCAGCAGGTCCATAGCGCCGCCCATGCCGCGCATCTTCTTGCCGGGGATGATCCAGTTGGACAGAGAGCCTTCCTCGTCAACCTCCAGACCGCCCAGAACGGTGGCATCAACGTGACCGCCGCGGATCAGGCCGAAGGAAGTAGCGGAATCGATGAAGCAACCCACGGGGCTGACAGCGGAGGGAGACCCGCCGGCGTCCACCACATGGATGGGGTCACGGTTGGCGTCGGTCACCGGGCCGGTGCCGATGATGCCGTTCTCGGACTGCAGGGTAACGTGCACGCCCTCGGGCAGATAGTTGGGAACCAGGGTGGGCAGGCCGATGCCCAGGTTGACCACGTCGCCGTCCTTGAGCTCCTTGGCAACACGAGCGGCAATAAAGCCTTTGATCTCAGACTTATCCATTAGTACTTACCTCCCTCGACAACATAGTCCACAAACACGCCGGAGGTGCGGACATCCTCGGGTGCGATATCGCCCAGCTCGACGACCTCCTCGGCCTCGGCGATGACAACATCGGCGGCGGTAGCCATGACGATGTTGAAGTTGCTGGTGTCGCCCTTGTACCAGACGTTACCGGCCTTGTCGATCTTGGCGCCGGCGATAACAGCGAAGTCGGCATGGACGGGAGCCATCAGCAGATAATCCTTGCCGTTGATGGTCTGCTTGCCCAGGCACAGAGGATTCTCCTCCACGATGGTGCCCACGCCGGTGGGGGTGAGCACGCCGCCCAGACCGGC
>JAZSCJ010000028.1:0-19362 GCA_045602885.1 Oscillospiraceae bacterium | reverse complement strand
CGGAATTTGTCTGCTCCTCGGTCAACGTGGGATCCACCAAGGCCGGCATCAACATGGATGCCGTCGCCCGACTGGGCCGCACCATCAAAACCGCCGCCGAGCGCACCGCCGACCGGGGCGGCTTTGCCTGTGCCAAGCTGGTGGTGTTCTGCAACGCCGTGGAGGACAACCCCTTCATGGCCGGTGCCTTCCACGGCGTGGGTGAGGGCGACTGCGTCATCAACGTGGGCGTGTCCGGCCCCGGTGTGGTCTATCACGCCCTGCAAAACGTCAAGGGCCAGAGCTTTGATGTAGTGGCCGAAACCATCAAAAAGACGGCCTTCCGCATTACCCGTATGGGTCAGCTGGTGGCGCAGGAGGCTTCCCGCCGCCTGAATGTGCCCTTTGGCATCGTGGATCTGTCCCTGGCGCCCACCCCGGCTGTGGGCGACAGCGTGGCCCGTATTCTGGAGGAAATGGGTCTGCAGATCTGCGGCACCCACGGCACCACCGCCGCGCTTGCCTTGCTCAACGATGCCGTCAAGAAGGGCGGCGTTATGGCGTCCTCCTCGGTGGGCGGCCTGTCGGGCGCCTTCATCCCGGTCAGCGAGGACGAGGGCATGATCGCTGCCGCGCTGGAGGGCACACTCACGCTGGACAAGCTGGAGGCTATGACCTGCGTGTGTTCGGTGGGTCTGGACATGATCGCCGTGCCCGGTGATACCACCGCCGAGACCATTTCGGCCATCATCGCCGACGAGGCCGCCATCGGCATGGTCAACTCCAAGACCACCGCCGTGCGCATCATTCCCGTCCCCGGCGCCAAGGTGGGCGACATGATGGAAATGGGCGGCTTGTTGGGCAGTGCGCCGGTTATGCCGGTACACAGCGCGTCCAGCGCCGACTTCATCGCCCGCGGCGGCCGTATCCCCGCACCCATGCAGAGCTTGAAGAACTAAACACACCCCCTCGGGGCGAACCATTGGGTTCGCCCCGATTTTTGTCCCCATGCAGGCCGGGGCAAAAATGGTTGACAGGCAACCGATCTTTCTTTATAATCAAGCGTGCAAATTGAATCATCATTCTCCGAGCCTTTTCCCCTACGGAGCTTGCTCTACGGGAAAAGGGCCTGACAGCCTATGTGCGGTCACGGGGTCTGACTGGAAACGGTTGGGCCTTCTTTTGAAAAGGAGAGGTAACCACGCAGGTGCGCAACTGCGTGGATGTTGTCCTCTGCTTTTCGGAGTATTCCAAAAAGCAGAGGTTTTTTGTTGCCTTATTCGTGGGAGTGGTGCCGGTTTGCACGGTAAAGCTTTACCTTCTGGAACAAACGCACGCAAAAACTTCCACACAGAAAGGACATTAACCCGGTATGAAGGCCCTGAAAACAAAACGATTCACCCTGGTAACGGTGGTGCTGGCTGTGGCGCTGGTGTTGGCCTTTTTGGTCTCTTTCGCCCTGGGACGCTACCCCATCCCGCTTGGTCAGGTGGGCGGTATTTTGCTCGACGGTATGTTGCAGGGCATTTCCGACCTGCTGGCCCTGCTTGGAATACCGGCGCCGGAGCTGGGCGTCCGTCCCTTCTGGACGCCCACCATGCAGACCCTGCTGCTGCATGTGCGTCTGCCCCGTATTCTGCTGGCCTGTCTGGTGGGTGCATGCCTGTCGGCTGCCGGTGCGGCCTACCAGGGCATCTTCCAAAACCCCATGGCCTCGCCCGACATTCTGGGTGCCTCCAAGGGTGCCGGCTTTGGTGCGGCGCTGGGTATCTGGCTGGGTCTGGGCAGCCGTATGGTCAGCGTCAGCGCATTTGTATTTGCGCTGGGCGCTGTGGCGCTGGTGTGGCTGATCGGGCGCAGCGCCCATGGCAAGCAGGTGCTTGCGCTGGTGCTGGCCGGCATCATGATCTCCTCGCTGTTTGACGCAGGTACATCTTTTATCAAATTGGTGGCCGATCCCACCGACCAATTGCCTGCCATCACCTACTGGATGATGGGCAGCCTGTCCTCAGCCCGTATGAGCGATGTGACCTTTGCCCTTGTCCCCATGCTGCTGGGCATGATCTGCCTGATGCTGCTGCGCTGGTACATCAATGTGCTCACCCTGGGCGATGACGAGGCCCGTACCATGGGTATCAACGCCAAGGTGGTGCGTCTGGCAGTGGCTCTGTCGGCTACCATCATCACTGCTGCCGCGGTTTCGGTGTCGGGTGTCATCGGCTGGGTCGGTCTGGTGGTGCCCCATCTGGCGCGCAAGCTGGTGGGCAACAACTACCGCCATCTGATGCCCTGTTCCATGCTGTTGGGGGCGCTGTTTTTACTGGTGGTGGACAACCTTTCCCGCAACCTGCTGGCTACCGAGATTCCGCTGGGCATTTTGACCGCCGTGGTGGGCGCACCCTTCTTTATCTATCTCATCATGCGAGGGGGTGAGGGCGCATGAGCACACTGGAAGTCCGTAACGTCAGCTTTTCCTACGCTGACCACGCGGTGCTGCAGGATGTGTCCTTCTCGGCCGAGCAGGGCAAGCTGATTTCCCTGCTGGGGCCCAACGGCGTGGGCAAATCCACCCTGTTTCGCTGTATGCTGGGTCTGCTGAAGGACTATACCGGCACCATCACCGTAAACGGCAAGGACACCCGGGGCATGGGCGCCCGGGAACTGGCTCGCCATGTGGCCTATGTGCCCCAGTCCCATTATCCGGCCTTTAACTATACCGTGCTGGATATGGTGCTCATGGGCACGTCTTCCCGTACCTCGCCCTTTTCGCCCCCACGCGGCAAAGAGATCAAAGCGGCCATGGAAGCACTGGAACGCATGGGCATCGCCGACTTTGCCCACCGGGATTACACCCATATCAGCGGTGGCGAGCGACAGATGGTGCTTATCGCTCGTGCCCTGGCGCAAAACGCCCGGGTGCTCATGATGGACGAGCCGACCGCCAATCTGGACTATGGCAATCAGATGCGGGTCATGGAACAGGTGCGCAAGCTGACCGGGGAGGGGTATACCATCCTGCAATCCACCCACAACCCCGACCAGGCCTATCTGTTCTCCCACCAGATCCTGGCCATCCAAAACGGTCGGGTGGTGGCCGACGGAACCCCGGCCCAGGTGATGCAGCCCGACTTGATCCGTACCCTGTACGGAATCGATGTCAAGGTGGAAAGCTTTTGTGACGATCAGTTCCGGGTCTGTATTCCCCAAACCATTTTACAAAACAGGGAGGCAATCCTATGAAAAAGATATTGGCTCTCATGCTGGTGTTTGTGTTCGCCTTTTCGTTGACGGCCTGCGGCGACACAACGACACCGCCCGAAGAAGAAACCGTGCTTTACACAGACGCTCTGGGCCGTCAAGTGCAGGTTCCGGCCCAAATTACCCGTGTCGTGCCCTCGGCGCCCCTGGGGCAGATGTACCTGTTTGCCCTGTGTCCCGATTACTTTGTGGGCGTGGCCGATGAATGGGATGAGGCATCCCGCTCTTTCCTGCCCCCGCAGTATACCGACCTGCCTGTGGTGGGCCAGCTGTACGGCGGCAAGGGAGAACTCAATCTGGAAACGCTGGCCATGACCGCGCCCCAGGTCATCATCGACGTGGGCGAGCCCAAGCCCGGCACCGGAGCGGAGCTGGATGCCCTGCAGGAGCAGCTTGGCATCCCCTGCGTGCACATTACCGCCACCACCGCCACCGCTGCCGATGCCTTTCGGGAGCTGGGCCGCTTTCTGCAGTTGGAAGAGCAGGCCGAAGAGCTGGCGCTCTACTGCGAGCGCTCCTATGCCGAGATCACCACGCTGATGCAGCAGGTGGGGCAGTCCAAGCCGGGCATCTTGTACTGCCCCGGCGCCGACGGTTTGAATGTCATCGGAAAAGGCTCCTATCATGCCGAGATCATCGATCTCATGGGCAACAATGTGGCCGTGCTGGAAAACCCCACATCCCGCGGCACCGGCGACGCGGTGGATGCCGAACAGGTTGCCCTGTGGGATCCCGATGTCATCTTCTTTTCCCCCGAGGTCGATTTGCAGCAGGTGCTGGCCGACCCGGCCTGGGGTCAATTGCGGGCCATGCAGAGCGGAAACTACCACAAAACCCCCGAAGGGCCCTATAACTGGATGGGCTTTCCGCCTTCGGTCAACCGCTGTCTTGGTATGTACTGGATGGCCTCCATCCTCTACCCCGACCGGGTGCAATGGCAGCTGTACGATAAGGTCAGCGAGTATTATGCGCTGTTCTACCACAGCCAACTGACCTGGGAGCAGTTTGATCAATTGACCCACCCATAATCAGATACGGGCGTGCCGCAAAAATGAGTTTGCGGCACGCCCGGTTTTGGTGTATGGGACAATGCCGGTGGGGCATACCCTTTTTTTGAAAGGGGGGAGCGCTATGGCAGGCCTGCTGCGGCGAAAGGGAACACGGGATGCCTTGCTGGGACTGGTTCTTGTGGTGGCGGCTGGGGCGCTTATGTGCTGGCCGCAGCAGTCCATGGAGGCCACCCGAACCGGGTTGCAGCTTTGCTACAATGTTATCCTGCCCTCCCTGTTTCCTTTTTTTGTGCTGTCCGGCCTGGTAGTGGAGTTGGGATTGGCCGGCTATGTGGGCCGGGTGCTGGAGCCGCTCATGCGCCCCTTGTTCCGCCTTCCGGGCGCCTGCGCCTGTGCCGTGGCGCTGGGGCTCATCGGCGGCTATCCCGTGGGGGCGCGCACGGCGATCAATCTGTATGAAAACGGTCTGTGCAGTAAAACCGAGGCCGAGCGGCTGCTGGCCTTTTGCAACAACTCCGGCCCGGCCTTTGTGCTGGGGGTGGTGGGGGCCGGCGTGTTTGCCGACAGCCGGGTGGGCGTGCTGCTCTATCTGGCTCACGCCGCGGCCTGCCTGTGTATTGGCGTGCTGTTTCGCTTTTACAAGGCGAACGAGGGGGTGGGCAGCGGTGGCGGCCGACTGAACATCGAAACCCGGCGGCTGAGTACGGCCTTTACCGAATCCATCAAAAACGCCTTTTCTGGTACGCTGAACATTTGCGCCTTTGTAGTGTTTTTCACCGTGGTGCTGCGTATGTTGGAGGTTTCCGGGGTTCTCCCGGTGCTGGCATACAGATTAAGCACATGGCTGGCGCCCTTTGGGATGACCGAGCGGTGGGGGCAACGCCTGCTGACCGGCGTGCTGGAACTCTCCTCGGGGGTGTGGTCGCTGACGGGGGAGGGGGCGCTGCCCGGGCGTATGTCCATGGCGGCCTTTATGCTGGGCTGGGCCGGGCTTTCGGTGCACTGTCAGGTGCTCTCTTTTCTGGGCGGCAGCGGTCTGAGTGCACGCACCTATCTGGTGGGTAAGGCGCTGCATGGCGGCCTGTCGGCCCTGTTTGCGGCCGGTTTGACACATCTGCTTCCCTTGCAAGCGCCGGTTTCAGCCTATCTGGTTGAGCAGGTGGAGGGCATCGCTGCCCTGGAATTTCGCACCGTCTTGACGGTGTCGGTCGTCGTGGCATGGCTGATCTGGCTGGCCTTTTTTGCCATGGCGGCCCATTGCATAAAAAAACCTGTGGAAAAACGCAGGAAAGTGTAGTAAAATAGTCGACAAGAGAACCAAGGGAGGGGTTGCATGCTGTTCAACAAAAGTATCGTACCGCGCTGTATGTACTGCCAGCGTGGGACCGACCTGAGCGAAGGACAGGTGATCTGCCTGAAAAAAGGTGTGGTGTCCCAGGGCAATTCCTGCCACGCCTTTCGATACGACCCCTTGAAGCGTGTGCCGCCCAGACCGGCCGTGCTGGATCTGGATCGGTTGGATCCGGAAGACTTTAAACTGTAAATCATTTCGGGCGCACCCACTTGGAATGTGGGTGCGCCCGTTGCGTAAAAACAGCCCGACAGAGCACATCTCTGTCGGGCCGAATGTATGGATGAGCGTTGCGGTTTCTCAACCCCCGGCGGTTTCCTGGGCCGGGTCGGTGGAGGGCGTCTGGGGCAGGGGTTGCTGTGCCATGACCTGAATATCGTCCTCTACATTGAGCACCGTATGGCAAACCTCCAGCGTGTGCAGTAGCTGCTGATAGATCTTGTCGGTGACCAGCGACTTGTCGCCGCCCTCGTGCTGGGCCTTGGAGGCGTAAACATCCAGCAGAATGGAGGGGTTACGCAGCAGATTTCGGCCGGGATTAACCATGAAGAAGGGAACGTAATTCACATCCTCCACCGTGGTTTGCCCGGTGACCGGATCCTTTTTTAGCTCCAGGTTGAGCAAAACGGTGGAGTTGGTGTCGTCAAAGTCCTGGTTGGAGATGAAGTTACCCAGCGAATAGCACACAAAGCCGGAATTGCCGGCCTCGGTGGTCAAGAATTCATAGGGCTGCAGCACATGGGGGTGTCCACCCAGTACCAGATCGGCGCCCAGATCCACCAGGGTCTGCGCCATGGCTTCCTGATAGCTGTTCTGGGTCATGTTGTATTCGATGCCCCAGTGCATGACCACAGCGATCAGATCGCAGTCCAGCGCCCGGGCCGCGGCCATGTCGGCCTCCAGCAAGGCGGTGTTCGGGGTGGACATGGTGGTGGCATAATCGGTGTTGAACAGATTGATGCAGTAGGGCTTGTCCCCGGGCACCGGGATACCGTTGGTGCCGTAGGAATAAGCCAAAAAGGCAATGGAAATGCCGCCGCAGTCGGCGACCACGATGCCGTGGTTGGCATCGCGCTCCTCCTGGGTGCGATAGGTGCCCACGTGGGGCAGTCCGATCTCGTCCAGCGTGTCCAGCGTGCGCACCAGCCCGGAATACCCCCGGTCCAGCGAGTGATTGTTGGTGGTGGAAAGCAGATCAAAACCGGCGTCCTTGAGCGCATAGCCCAACGCATCAGGAGTGTTAAAGGCGGGGAAACCCGAGTAGTCCGGCCCACCGGAAAAGGTAGTCTCCAGATTGCCCAGCGCAAGATCGGCCTGCTCCACCCAGGGCTTGGCGTAGCGCAGAATGGGGGCGTAGTCATAGCTGTCGGTCTCGGCCACATAGGCCGCCCGGGTGATGGGCATGTGGCTCATGATGTCGCCGGCCACGGTCAGCGTGGCGGTGATGGGTTCCGGCTCGGGCTCGGGCTCCGGTGTGACGATCTCTTCGGGCGGAACCGTCCCCTCGGGGTACTGATCGGACGGCGCGCAGCCGACCAACAAAGCCAGTATAAACAACAAAGAAACAATACGGCGCATGGAAGTTACCTCGTTTTCTATGGAATATACAACTTATTATTATAACGGTTTCTTCTTGAAATCTCAAGTAAAAGCGAGTAGGATGAAAGAAATGAGCGCAAGGGGGTGCTGTCAATGCTGCGTGTATTCTGGATGCAGGGGGATGCCTATGCCCTGCTGTGCCAGGCGGTGCGTCTGGTCTGGGATATGGAGCAACTGCCGGAGATCGCCCGGCAGCCGGACGGCAAGCCGTACTTTCCCCAACACCCCCAACGTCACTTCAACCTCTCTCACAGCGGCGATTTGGCCCTGTGCGCCCTGTCGGACGCGCCGGTGGGCGCGGATATTGAGTGCATCCGCCCGCGCAAAGAGCGCCTGCCGGCCTATGTGTGCCGGGGGGATGAATGGCAGCGCTATCAGTCGCTGGGCGGCGACTGGCCAGCCTTTTACACCCTTTGGACCGAACGGGAGAGCATTTTGAAATACACCGGCGAGGGGCTCAAGGCCATGCGCCACGCCCACGTGCCCGAGGGCTGCGTGATCTCCCATCTGTCCGGCGGCGGCTGGAAGGCGGCGGTCTGCGGCCATGAAACGGTAGAGAACATGGAGGAACTGCACCATGCACAATGAACTGACTCGGCAGGATCTGGAGCTGATGAAGGCCGAACTGGATCACCGCCGTATTGAATTGCGTCCCAAGCTGCTGGAGGAGGTAAAAACCGCCCGTGGCTTTGGCGATCTGAGCGAGAATTTTGAATACAAAGCCGCCAAGCAGGAGAAAAACGCCAACGAACGACGCATCCGCTTTCTGGAAAACATGATCCGCACCGCCGTGGTGGTGGAGGACGCCTCGGACAAAGATTCCGTGGGTCTTTACGATAAGGTCACGGTGTTTCTGGAGGACGAGGGCGAAAGCGAGGTGTGGCAGGTGGTCACCACCATGCGCCAGGATGCCCTGCGTGGCCGCATGAGCAAGGAGTCGCCCATGGGAAAGGCCTTGCTGGGTCGCCGGGTGGGCGAGCGGTTTTACATTCAGGTCAACGACAAATTTGGCTACTACGCGCAGGTGCAGGCCATCGAAAAAGGGGTGGATGACGGTTCGGCGCCGCTCAATCAGTTTTAAGAAAACGCAACGAGTCCCGGAATATTCCGGGACTCGTTTTTTGCGAAAGATTTTCCGCAGGAAAAAGTGACGAAAAAAATTTCCAGAATTATGTAAACGATAAAAGGGCGTTATTTTCGCAGTATGTCCTCCAGAAAAAGACCGCCAAACAACGATGCGCTCAGGACAATTGCGGCGGATGTTTGACAAGATTGGGCACAATTGCGCAAAAAGGGAAGGGAGAATGGGGTTTCTTGCGCCCAAATCAGAAACAAAATCGCGCTTGCCAGCAGCGCGCAGGAGAGGATGAGTCCTCTCCGGATTATGTAATCTGTCCAAATGCTCACTTTCAACAAAAAGCCCCTCCATTCGGCAAAAAGTTGATCCGTTCAACAAAAACGTAACAGAAATAGCGGTGCAGCGCAAGCGGGAAGGTATACCCGATTTGGTGATGATTACCTCACCCATTCGACAGGAACATCGGGCGTGGCCGGATATAATGCCAGAGAATTAACAAATGGGGAGTAAACACAAATGAGAGAGTTGGAAGTGGCTCAAAAACAGGTCAAAGACCAAAAGGGAAGGGTGCATACCTATGCCTACTCCATTCTGGTGGGAGAAATGCCGGTGGCGCAGGGGTTTTCCTGCGAAAGCTACGGCGTTTGCATCCGGGAACAGGACGGGGAGGACAGCACGGTGCCCAATATCACACCGAGTATATCCCGTATCGATGCGCTGATGGATCGTTTGGTACGCAATTCGGTCACGCCCTGCACCCTGCGGGACGTGGTCGAAGACTGGCTGTAAAAAGAAGCTGCACAATTTGTGCAGCTTCTTTTTATGCCCGGTGTGTCTGCGCGCCTTTTTCTTGCTCTGTGGGAGAAAAACTGGTATACTACAAGGTAATATTTTATTCGGGAGGCTTCCTGTATGAAGCTGATGGTCCTTGACGGAAATTCCATTGTTAACCGCGCCTTTTATGGGGTGCGTATGCTCAATACTCGGGATGGTCGGCCCACCAATGCCGTGTTTGGCTTTGTCAATATTTTGCTCAAACTGCTGGAGCAGGAAAAGCCCGACGGCGTGTGCTGTACCTTCGATCTGCGTGCGCCCACCTTCCGCCATCGGGCCTATGAGGGGTATAAGGCCACTCGTAAGGCCATGCCCGAGGAGCTGGTCGTCCAGATGCCGGTACTCAAGCAGGTGCTGGACGCCATGAACATTCCCCGCTACGAGCTGGAGGGGTGGGAGGCCGACGATCTGATCGGCACCATCGCCCGCATCAGCGCCGAAAAGGGCTGGCATACCGTGGCCGTCACCGGAGATAAGGACTCGCTGCAGTTGGTCAGCGATACGGTAACGGTGGATCTGGTCACCACCCGCATGGGTCAGACGGCCACCCGTGCCATCACCCCGGATGTTTTCCGGGAGGAGTACGGCTTTGATCCCATCCACATGATCGACCTCAAGGCGCTCATGGGCGATGCCAGCGACAACATCCCCGGCGTCAAGGGCGTGGGGGAAAAGACTGCCATGGATCTCATCCAGCGCTATCAGAGCATTGAAAATATCTACGCCGATCTGAGCGCCGTGCAGGCCAAGCCCGCCGTGCTGAACAAGCTGGCCGAGGACGAGGGTATGGCCAAACTGTCCTATGAACTGGCCACCATCCGCACCGACGCGCCCATCGACTTTGATCCCGAGCATGCCCGGCGCAGTGAGGTCAACCACGCCGCTTTGTATGCGCTGTTCCTCGATCTGGAGTTTTCCAAACTCATTGAAAAAATGGGCCTGCACGCCCCCCAGGGCAACGCCCCTGCCGAAGAAAAGATCGAGGTCGTCTGCGAAAGCGAAGTGGTCACCGACCGGGCGCGCATGGAGCAACTGCTGAACACCTTTGCGGCCAAAGACTGCGTCACCTGTCTGGCGCTGCCCGATCTGAACGGCGTGTGCGTGCAATGGGATGCGGATGCCGTCACCTGTGCCGCCCTGTTTTTTGCGGATAAATTGGAATGCTACAACGAATTTTTGCGCCGCTTTTTCTCCGGCGAGATCAAAAAAGTGGCTCACGATGTCAAACCGCTGATGACCCGCCTGTTGGCCGAGGGCCTGTCCACCGACGGCGTTGTGTTTGACACGGCGCTGGCGGCCTATTTGCTGGCGCCTACCGACGGCAGTTACGAGCTGGAAAAGCTGTCGGTCACCTATTTCAATTTTGAAACGGCCAAGGCCACGGACTATCTGGCTGAGGATGCCTTTGGCCCCCTGTCTGATCCTGTCGTGCCCATGGCGGCGCTTATGAGCCATACCGCGCTGGTGGCGGCGCTGTATGAAACGCTGTGCCCCCGGCTCAAAGAGCTTGGGTTGGACAGGGTCTTTTACGAGGTTGAGCTGCCCCTGTGCCCCGTTTTGGCACGCATGGAGTGTGAGGGCTTCGCGGTGGATCGCAAGGCGCTGCACGCCTTTGGTGAGCGGCTGGATGAGCGTATCCGGGCCGATGAGCAGGCCATCTACGATCTGGCGGGGGAGCGCTTCAACATCAACTCCCCCAAGCAACTGGGTGTCATCCTGTTTGAAAAGCTGGGCCTGCCGGCCGTCAAAAAGACCAAGACGGGTTATTCCACCAATGCCGAGGTGCTGGAAAAACTGCGCTTTGACCATCCCATCGTGGAGGCGGTGCTGGAATACCGTCAGTACGCCAAGCTGAAATCCACCTATGTGGACGGCCTTTCCAAGGTCATCGGGCAGGATGGACGCATCCGCACCACCTTCCAGAATACCGTTACGGCCACCGGGCGGCTGTCCTCCACCGAGCCCAATCTGCAAAACATCCCGGTGCGTACTCAGTTGGGTGCCGAAATGCGCTATATGTTCCCGGCCCGTCCCGGCTGGGTGTTGGTGGACGCCGACTATTCCCAGATCGAGCTGCGCCTGCTGGCGCATATGGCAGACGATGCGCAGATGCAGGCCGACTTTTTGAGCGGCCACGACATCCACACGGCCACCGCCGCCCGTGTGTTCGGTGTGGCGCAGGATCAGGTTACAAGTGAGCTGCGTCGTCGGGCCAAGGCGGTCAATTTTGGCATTGTCTACGGCATCTCCGAGTTCTCGTTGTCCCAGGACATTGGGGTCACCCGGGCCGAGGCCAAGGAGTATATGCAGCGCTATTTTGAAAAATATTCCGGGGTGTCGGCCTATATGACCGACATCGTGCAAAAAGCGCGGCAGGACGGCTTTGTATCCACGCTGATGGGCCGCCGTCGCTGGCTGCCCGAGCTGGCTTCCTCCAACTTCAATCTGCGCGCCTTTGGTGAGCGGGTGGCGCTCAACGCGCCCATTCAGGGTACCGCGGCCGATATCATCAAACTGGCCATGTTCCGGGTGGACGAGGCGCTGCGCCGGGAGGGGCTGCAGGGCAAACTGGTGCTGCAGGTGCATGACGAACTGATCGTGGAATGCCCTGAGGCGGAGCAGGATGCCGTAAAAGCGCTGCTGGAGCGGGAGATGGCGGGCGTGGTGCAGCTGTCGGTACCGCTGAGCGCCGATGCCGGCGTGGGCAAAACCTGGGGGGAGGCAAAAGCATGAATTATAAATTAGTACCCATGGACAAAAGCCATCTGCAGGGCATTGCCGCCATCGAAAAGGAATGCTTTTCCACTCCGTGGACGGTGCCCATGCTGGAGGAGGAACTGAATAACCTGTGTGCCAGCTTTATTGTGGCCGAGGGCGAGGACGGCAGCGTGCTGGGCTATGCCGGATTGCACGTTGCTGTGGACGAGGGGTACATTGACAACATCGCCGTGCAGGAGCAATACCGCCGCATGGGCGTGGGGCAGGCTCTTTTGGGCGCGTTTATCCGCTTTGGGCAGGAAAATCTGGCCTTTTTGACGCTGGAGGTGCGCCCGTCCAATACCGCGGCCATCCAGTTTTACCTCAAACACGGCTTTGCTCAAGTGGGTCGGCGCAAGAATTATTACAGCGCCCCCAAAGAGGACGCCATTCTCATGACACGGGAGTTTGATCATGCAGCTGAACCTGCCGACACCTGAACAACTGAGCATGGTCTATGACCGTGATTTGAAACGCTCTTTTCCCACGTCGGAACTCAAGCCGCTGGCGGTGATGCAGAATATGTGGGCGCAGGGGGCGTATCAGCCGCTGTGCCTGTTTGATGGGCAGAGCATCGTGGGTGAGGCATTTCTCTGGCTGGGACATCCCGGCTGGGCCTTGCTGGACTACCTGTGTGTGGCAGAACACGTGCGCAATCGGGGCTTGGGCGCGCAGATCCTGCGCCTGCTGGCCGAGCGTGAGCCGGACTGCGTCATTTTCGGGGAAACCGAAGTGCCTGCCCACGCGCCCAACCCGGCTATGGCCCGGCGCAGAATGGGCTTTTATGAGCGCTGTGGTCTGCGCAAAGCCGGTTATGAAACCGAGATATTCGGGGTGCATTACCAGACCTTGTATTTGGCTGGGAGCGAGGTGGATCCGGCGGCGCTCATGCAGGAGCACCGCTTTGTCTACGCCAACGCCTTTGCCCCTGATAAGTACGAAAAATACGTCCGTATCCCCTACGATCCGACCAATCCCTGCGCCCGGGTGGCTTGGAAGCAGGAATAGAAAGAGGGAATTGTTATGCTGATTTTGGCGCTGGAATCCTCCTGCGATGAAACGGCGGCCGCCGTGGTCAAAGACGGCCGCACCGTGCTGTCCTCGGTGATCTCCTCGCAGGCGGATATGCACGCCATTTACGGCGGTGTGGTGCCCGAGATTGCCTCGCGCAAGCATGTGGAGGCCATTGTCCCGCTGGTGGACGAGGCGCTCAGACGGGCCGGTGTGAGCCGTGCCGAGCTGGACGCCGTGGCGGTGACCTACGCCCCCGGTCTGATCGGGGCGGTGCTGGTGGCGGTCAATTTTGCCAAGTCGGTGGCCTACGCCCTTGGCGTGCCGCTGATCCCGGTGCATCATGTGCGCGGGCACATTGCCGCCAATTATCTGACCCATGCCGATTTGCAGCCGCCCTTTGTCTGTCTGTGCGTGTCGGGCGGCACTACGGCCATTGTTCACGTGAAGGACTACACCGATATGCAGGTGCTGGGTGCCACCCGGGACGATGCGGCGGGCGAGTGCTTTGACAAGACGGCCCGGGTGCTGGGCCTGGGCTACCCCGGCGGCGCGCCCATGGACAAGCTGGCGCAGGAAGGCGACGATACCCGCTATGCGTTCCCTCGGGCTACCGTCAGCGACAGTGCGCTGGATATGTCCTTCTCTGGCTTGAAAACGGCCGCCTTGAATCTGATCCACAACAGCCAGCAAAAGGGGGAAACCCTTGACCTGCCGGATTTTGCGGCCTCCTTTTCTGCCGCGGTGTCGGACAGCCTGATCCCCCGGGTTATGCAGGCGGTGCAGATGACCGGCTGCAAACGGGTGGCCTGTGCCGGCGGCGTGGCTGCCAATTCCCGAATCCGGGGTGATCTGGAGCGCGACTGCGCGGAAAACGGCTGCCGGCTTTGGCTGCCCGAATTGGCCCTGTGCGGCGATAACGCCGCCATGATCGGATGCCAGGGTTATTACGAATTTTTGGCAGGCAATACCGCCGGTACCGAACTCAATGCATACGCAACCAAAGACATTAGCCGAGGGTGACGCAGTCACCCTCGGTTTTTTATCAAAAATGGTGTTATGTAAACGGAAATGCAAAACTTAAGCAAGGCTTAAAATGCGTTTGAGCGCGGTGGATAAAAATGTGGAAAAGTCGCCAAAATGTTGGGGGAGTAAGGAAAGGGCTGTGTGGAAAAACCGGTGGAAAATGTGTATAACTCATGGTAGTGCCAATTATGCGTTTGGTTATGTAAAGCCAAAACGGGCTGTGCAACTATGAAGAAAAACGTGGCAAAAATCGGTCAAAATCACACAAAAAAGCATCCTTTTTTGCACGTCTGAAACGAGGGGGTGGCGTGGAAAAATGTTCCGTATACGTTGTGTATACCCACGCCGGAAGAAAGGGTGATGGGGGTCTTGACGCAGGAAGAAAAAAATAGTATAATCACAAAACGCGCTGATGTGGCTCAATGGCAGAGCATCTCACTCGTAATGAGAAGGTTGTGGGTTGGATTCCCACCATCAGCTCCAAAAAGAAAGGCAGCACCATGTTGGTGCGGCCTTTTTGCTATCGTTTTTTGCGCGTTGGCAACGCGTTTTTTACGCATAGGTGTCGAACGAATAGGGGGACGGGGGGAGCATCTGATCCAGCAGGGTGGCAGACTGGTTCTCGGCGGTGTCCATGACTTCCTTGGTCACGGACAGGGCGACGGCTTGCTGTAGCTTGGCCTGGCTCATGATCATGCTGGTGGCTGCGATGCCGTAAAAATCCATAGCGATCCGCTCCTTTCCTTGGTTACATTTTAATATATGCAAAGCAAAATTGCAATGATTTTGTTTCTGAAAAAGGGGCGAAATGGGGCGCGCGGAGCAGATGCGGGGTCAAGCGGACTATGAACCGGGACTGAGACAGGAATTTTTGGACAGTCATGGAAAGAATTTACAGAAAAACAGACAAAAAACACGCCAAATGATTTTTTTGCATCGCAAATCCTAAGTCCGACAACAAAAGTGCGATTCAAAAAAATCATTCGCAAAATTGTCAGAAATTTACAGTTTTTTGGATATTTCGAAAAAAACAGGCAAAAAAGCCGCAAATTTATGGTCGAAACGGCAATAAAAATCTTGCGTTATTATTAAAATAGTGTATAATGTTAATATATGTAACGTGTAAGATTGGAGAAATTAGCTAAATTTCTCTTCTGGCGCGACAGAATGCAAGGAAGCATGCTACCGCGGGATCACAAGGGAAGGTGTGTCGGTGCCGCAGGCAGAAGAAAAAGAGAACTGCCGTGTGGCTTTTTTGCATGCATTGGAGGTAGAAACAGATGGATTACATGTCGAGCAATTCCTTTTTGATGCTGGAGAAATCCATGGGCTATCTGTGGACCAAGCAGGCGGCGATTTTGGACAACATTGCCAACGCCGAAACGCCCAACTACAAAGCCAAGGTCGTGACCTTTGAGGAGAATTTGAAGGATAGACTGGAGCAGGCCAAGAATTCGGCCAAGCCGCGCAACAATGTGCGCAATGTGCTGGAGACCAGCCAGTTTGCCGTGACCGAGCAGCTGGAATCCACGCGCATGGATGACAACGGCGTCAATGTGACCGAACAGAGTGTGGAAATGATCCGCAACGCCTATCAGCTGCAATATGTGATGAACGCCATCAACAGCGACCTGTCGGTGCTGCGCCGGGCGATCCAGGGTTGATGGGAAAGGGAGTGTAACGCATGGCTTTTTTGAGTTCCATGAACATTGTCGGCTCGGGCATGACGGCCCAGCAGCTGCGGCTTGATGTGGTGGCCGAGAACATCACCAACTCCCAGACCACCCGGACCGAGGGCGGCGAGGGTGCCTACCGCCGAAAGATGGTGGTATTTGAATCCCAGGACGGCCGGGATAGCTTCCGTGATGTGATGGCCCGCACGGCCTACGGCATGGCGCCTGCCGATGAGGACACCAATGCCGGCGGCGTCAAGGTGACGCAGATCGTGGAGGACCCCTCTCCCATGAAGCTGGTGTATGACCCCACTCATCCCGACGCCAACGAAGAGGGATACGTGGAGATGCCCAATGTGGACACGGTCAAGGAAATGACGGATGCCATGGCGGCCACCCAGGCCTACTCGGCCAATGTGACGGCCTTCAATATGCTCAAAAGTGTGATCGCCAAGGGTTTGGAGATCGGAAAGTAATTTCGGAAAGGGTGCTGACACATGGAAATGATTACTTCGGTAGAGCAGCTTTCCTCGGTGTTCACCAAGCAGTCGGCTGAAAAAAGCGCGGCGGCGGAGGAGAGCGGCCTGTTTGAAAATGTCTTCCGCGCTGCCATTGACAATGTCAAGCAGACCGATGCGGAAAAAACCGAGGCGGAGTACCTGCTGGCTACCGGTCAGCTGGACAACCCGGCGGCGCTGACCATCGCATCCACCAAGAACGAGATCGCGGTGGAATTACTGGTGCAGATGCGCAACAAGGCGCTGGACGCCTACAGCGAGATCACACGCATCAGCCTGTGATTGATGCAAGTGCCTGAGCTGTGGCGCAGGCAAAGAAATGACTTGGAAGCGATGGGAAAGTAGGGACAGCAGTTGAACGAGAAAATCAAGGACTTCCTGGGGAAAGCCAAGGAACTCCTGAAGAAAGTATCGAAAAAAGTTTATATTGCAGCAGCTGCGGTCCTGGTGGTTTTGATCGTTGTGATCGTGATTCTGGCGAGCAGCCGACCTTATGCGGTTTTGTTTACCGGGTTGAACACATCGGAAACCTCTGCCATCGTGAGTCATCTGGAGAAACTGGGCGTGACAGACTACAAGGTGGAAAACAACGACACCGTTCTGGTCGCCTCGGGCATGGAGGATCAGCTCAAAGCCAGACTGCTGATGGAGGGCTATCCTCAGTCGGGTTTCTCCTACGATTACGCAACTTACTACGAGCACGTGGGTGCGCTTTCCACCGAGTCGGAGCGGCGCACGGCCTTCCTGCACGATGTGCAGAACAAAATGAGCGCGGTGGTCCGTTGCTTTGACAACGTCAAGGACGCGACGGTGGACATCGGCCAGGGCGAGGACAACAGCTTCGTTCTGGACAGCAACAATGTGACCAAGACCACGGCGTCGGTTCTGGTTTCCATGGAGGGTATTACCAAGCTGACCAGTCAGCAGGCGGCCGCCATCCGAAACTATGTAGCCCATGCGGTGGAAGGGTTGGAAATCAGCGAGGTGTACATCAGCGACACCATGGGCAACACCTACAGCAGGGGCGGTTCGGCCACCGATGCCGAGGCATCGGCGCTGAAGATGCAGCTGGAGGAAGAGTGGGAAAACAAGATCCGCACCAGTGTGCTGCAGGTTCTGATCCCCTTCTACGGCCAGGACAACGTCAAAGTCAGTGTTCGCTGCACGGTGGACGTCAGCCAGAAAACGGTCAGCTCCCGCGACGTGTTCCTGCCTGATTACGCAATCGATGGAAGCACCAACGGCAAGGGCATCATCGGATCTCAGATCTATTCCTACTACGTGACCCGGCCGGATGACACCACGGTGGGCGGCCTGGTCGGCTCGGAGACCAACTCGGATCTGCCCGAGTACGTGGAAGACCTGGCCGATCCCAACGGCACCGAGACCGACGTGGGCGGCGATGGCGAGATCATCTACGACAACCCCTACGAGGAAACGGTAGCGCTTTACACCGCCGGTTATCTGACCGATTGTTCCATTTCGGCCAGTATCAACTCCCGGGCGACCGGCGTGATCGATGTTCAGAATATTCGTCAGCACATTGCGCGCGCGGCCGGTATTGAGGGCGCGGTCGACACGCAGACCGGCGAGGAATACTTAAGCAATCGCATTTCGGTGGTTTCGGCCCCCTTCTACGAGCCGGAAACGCCCTTCATCCCCGGTGGAAACGGTCTGCTGTCCTTCGTTCCCGATTGGGTGGTTTATGCGGCGGCCGGCGGCCTGCTGCTCTTCCTGGTTCTGTTGATCGTCATTCTGCGGATTCGCAGAAAGCGCAGAATCGAGCGCGAGCGGCAGCAACAGGCTGAAATGGAAGCTATGCTGGCACAGGCCAGCTTGGCAGAGGGCGAAGCGGTTGAGGCAGATACCGGAGCCAACGTAATGGATCTGCAGACCGAGCGGAGCATGGAGCTGCGCAAGGAGATTCGCCAGTTTGCAGAAGATAATCCCGAAATTGCCGCACAGGCAATTCGACTTTGGCTGAAAGGAGGGGCGTCGTAATGGCTGAAACGGCAACAGTTACCCAAACGGCGCCCCCGGCGCCGCCTCCGGCACCGTCCAAGCCCCGGCCCAGTAAGCCGGTGATCGAGCTGGACAACTCCCAGAAAGCGGCTACCGTCATCGTGGCCCTGGGCGCGGAAAAGGCATCGCTGCTCTACAAATTCATGGACCCCGAGGAAGTGGAGCAGCTCACGCTGGAAGTGGCCAAGCTCAGTTATGTCAGCGGCGAGCAGACCGAGGCGATTCTGACCGATTTCTATCAGATCTGCCAGACCAGCAAGGCGGTTACCGAGGGTGGTTTGGAATACGCCCGCAGCGTTCTGGAAAAGGCCTACGGCGAGCAGATGGCCAACGAACTGCTCAACAAGGTGACCAAGTCGCTGAGAAACCGCGAGTTTGCCTTTATGAACAAGGCTGATCCCAAGTCGCTGTTCTCGGCGTTGCGCAGCGAACGTCCTCAGACCATTGCACTGGTGCTGTCCTACGTGGATGCCGACAAGGCGGCCAACGTGATCGCACAGCTGGAGGGCGATCAGCAGATCCAGGTCGTGGAGTGTATCGCCAAGATCGAAAGTGTTTCGCCCACGGCCATCAAGATCGTGGAAGCCGAAATGAGCAAGAAGTTCTCCAACATCGTGACCAGCGCCAACGTGCGTGTGGGCGGTATCGATTATGTGGCAACCATTATGAATAATCTGGACCGCGCCAGCGAGAAGAACATCTTCGATGGTCTGACCGAGCACGATCAAGACCTGGCCGACGAGATCCGCAAGAGAATGTTCGTCTTCGAGGACATCATCACCATGGACGACCGCTCCATTCAGAAGTTTGTGCGTGAGTGCGATCCCAGAGATCTGGTGCTGTCCCTCAAGAGTGCCAACGACGAGGTGGCAAACAAGCTGTTTGCCAATATGTCGGCCCGTATGGCACAGAACATCCGGGATGACTTGGAGATCACCGCTAATGTGCGTATGCGTGATGTGGAAGAAGCCCAGCAGCGTATCGTGGGTATCATTCGCGATCTGGAGGAGAAGGGTGAAATCGTCATCATGAAGGGCGGAAAGGACGATATCATTGCCTAACATTTGGACACGCCTGTCCAGCCCGAAGGTCGAGTTGTTCCAGTTCCCGGACGCAGACGAGATTGTACTGGAAAAGCCGCGCAAGGGGGCGGCCGTGCAATCGGATGTGTTTCCTGACTTTGAGCAGGAGGACCGGGCGGAGCAGCAGATCTGGCCGGATGAGTCGGAACAGCCGGAAGAATCGC
>JAZSCJ010000027.1:0-10898 GCA_045602885.1 Oscillospiraceae bacterium | reverse complement strand
TGCGGCGGCGGTCCCGCCGCCTGGACCGGCGCAGCCGCCGGTGCCGGGGCCGCCTCAGGCTGTGCTCCCCCTGCCATACCACTCAGCATGGCCTCGATCTCCGCCTGCGTCATCTGCTTGTTGCTGGCCGGTGCCGGTTCCGGTTCGGGCTGCGCCCCACCTGCCATACCACTCAGCATAGCCTCGATCTCCGCCTGGGACATCTGCCGATTGCTGGCCGGTTCCGGCTCCGGTTCGGGCTGCGCCCCACCTGCCATACCACTCAGCATGGCTTCGATCTCCGCCTGCGTCATCTGCCGGTTGCTGGCCGGCTCCGGCTCGGGCTCCGGCTGCGCCGGTGCGCCGCCCGACATCAGCGCCTCGATCTCCTCCTGGGACAGCTGACGCCGTCCGGGCTCCTCTGGGGCAGCTTCCGCGGTAAGGATGTCGGAAAGGTCACCCACATCATTCTCGTCATCGCCCAGGCCAAGTCCCTTCAGCAGCTCCTTGGCCAGCGGCACGCTCATGACGTTCATGAACTCGCTTTCCAGCGCATCCTCGATTTTCAGCGCGAAGCGAACCACTACGATGTGCGAGGTGTTCTGAGGCAAGCTGTGCTGCCTGAATTCATCCAGGTTATCCAGCTCGAAGGGCTCCGGCGTGGAAATGTTGACCGGGTAGCCCAAAAAGTCGGACATAGCCGTGGCTGCAGCGCCCATCATCTGGTTCATGACCTCACACACGGCGCTGATGTTCAGCTCGTTAAGCTCAAACTCCTCATCGTCGGACTCGCCGCCCATCAAGATGTCTACGATAATTTTTACGTCACTGCGGCGCAGCAGCATGATGTTGCTGCCGTCCAGACCCTCCACGTAATGGATGCGCACACCCATGGCAGGGTCCAGCTTTCCCAGCGAAAAGTCATCGACATGAATCACCGAAACCGTGGGCGTCGTAATATCCACGCGGTGGTCCAGCATGTTGGAGACCGCCGTGGCCGAGGAGCCCAGGCTGATATTCATTATTTCGCCGAGGGCGTCAATTTCCATTGAGTTAAACGTAACTTTCTCCATTCTCTTTCCCCGCTCCTTGCTCGGCCTGATAGCATACTTCATCTATCTTGATCGCCATATTATTCTTGTATGTGCCTATCCGGCCGGTAAACCAGTGGTAACCGCCGATCCCGAGATAGATCGGCTGCTGCTGCGAGTGACCCAAGTCGATTACATCGCCCACACTCAAATGATACACATCCTCCAGCAAAAGCTGGGTGTTGCCCAATTCGGCAACGATTTCCAGTTCGGAATCACGCAGACTGTCGAAGATCTCCTGGGATTTGTCCTCGGCCGTTACTCTGCGGATGGGGTTTTCCCGGCTGATCTCGGCAAACACATTGGTCAGCATATCACCGGGCAAACAAATGCTTAAGCGACCCGAAGCCTTGGGGAAATCCAGCTTGGTGTCGATGATCACAACGATCTCATCCAGTCCGATGACCTGGTTGAGGGTGGGGTTGATCTCGGTCTTGTTGTAGGTGAACTGGGCCGGGATGTAGTTTTCCCAGCTGTTGCCCAGCACCGCGATCAGATCCCGTACCGTATCCTCATACAGCCGCAGCTCCAAATCGGTATAGGCGTAGTTGGTGGGGATATCGGTATCCGCCGTACCTTCACCGCCCATCAGGTGGTCCATGATGTTGAGCGCCGCCGTCATGGACAGGAAGAAGATCATCGGTGTGTCCTCCACCTTGTCCTTGATCTTCACTTCGGCCAGCGCCAGCACGTCACCTTCAGTCAATGCGTTGGAAAACTCGTAAAACCGCTGCTCCTCGATGCTTTCCACCGAGATCTCACAGTTGGTTCGCAGCAGGGCGTTCAGACGGGAGTTAATGATACGCACATAGTTTTCAAACACGCTGTTGAGCATCTTAATGCGGTCTTTGGTGAACTTTTTGGGGCTTTTGAAGTCGTATTTACGATATTTCTTGTCCGTTTCCTTATCCGGCTGCGGCGCGCTGTCGCCGCCGCTGAGCATGGAGTTTAACAAAGCGTCAATTTCGCTTTGCGACAATACGTCCGACATATGAACTCACCACCTTGCAGGTTGGTTGGATTTCCCTTGGTCCTTCGGATCTGCCTCCGGGTCAGGTGCGATAGTGGGTAATGTCCTCACTCAGCTCCTCATCCAGATTCCGTCCGCTGATAATCATTTCCACGCGCCGGTTCTTTGCCTGGCCTTCCGGCGTGTTGTTATCGCCCACCGGCCGCCACTGTCCAAGTCCTTCGCTGACCAGTCGGGCCGGGTCTACTTCGCTGTGGGTCTGCACGTATATGATCACATTGGTCGCGCGCTGACTGGACAGTGTGCGGTCCACCGCCACATTGTTGGGTCGCAGCGGCGTAGCCTGCGCCGTATGGCCCAGCACACGCACCTCGTCAATGGCCAGCGCCGCCTGGGTCAGCGAGGAGCTGACCCGATCCAGAATGGGATGCGCCTGCTCCAATATGACTGCGCTGTCACCGGCAAAAAACACGGTGTCACTAAAGGAGATAAACACCTTGCCGCCTTCCTTGGTCACGGTGATCTGGCTTTGCATATTCTCCTGCGCCACAAAATTCTGCAGCGACTGATACAGCTCTTCAATGGCCTCGTCGATCTTCTCCTGCGTCATTCCGGCGCTGGGATCGCCGATCGAAGTGCCCGACTCGTCGCTGTCGGCGCTGGGGCCGTCGCCGCCCGGTGTCGCGGTCTGCGTCTTGATGGCGCTGGGATTAAAACTCATGACCAATGCCTTCCAGTTGTCCTCACTGATGGTAGACATGGAGTAAAGCAGCACGAAGAAGCACAGCAGCAAGGTCACCATATCACCGTAGGTATCCATCCAGTTGGCTCCGCCACCGCCGCCGCCTTTTTTTCTCTTGATTGCGATGACTGCTCAACTCCTTTCCAAAGGGCCGTCCTGCGTCTTACTTGCCCTTCTTTTTCTTCTTTTTGCCGCCACCGGCGCCCTCTTCGCCTTCGCCCTCCGAGCCGCCGCCCGAACCGGTGTCCTCACGCTTGTCCTGATCCATATAGGTCAGCAACCGCTCACGCAGGAACTTGGGGTTTTCACCGGCTTGAATGGACATAACGCCTTCCATGATGATGGTCTTACAGAGCACCTCTTCTTCATCGCGCTGGCGCAGTATGGTTGCAATGGGGCCAAACACCACGTGAGCCAGAATACAGCCGTACAGCGTGGTGATCAACGCCGTGCCCATGTCCGAGCCCAGGCTTCCGGCGCCGCCCTCCAGGTCCATGCCCTTGAGCATATTGATCAGACCCACCAGAGTGCCCACCATACCAAAGGCCGGTGCGATGGAGCTGGCCTTGTCGTACATACCTGCCGTATCCTCATGCCGGGCCGACATATTTTCAATGTCGGTCTCCAGAATGTTGCGCACCTTTTCCGGGTCATATGCGTCCACGATCAGCATGATGGCCTGCTTGAAGAAGGGATCTTCCTGATCGTTGGCCTTTTCTTCCAGCGACAGCAAACCGTTCTTACGGGCGATTTGAGCAAGCTCCACCAGCTGCTCGATCTGGGCCATGGGGTCATGGCGCTTCCGATTCAGAATGGTCTTGAGGTGCTGAGGCATGGCCTTGAGCATCTGCGGCGGGAAGCTGGCAACGATGATGAACACCGTACAACCGATGGTAATGAAGATACTGGCCGGATCGAAAAAGTTCATCAGATTGCCAAAGTCAATGCTAACGCTAAACGCCGGTTCCAGAACAACCTTGCTGACGCAGCCAACCAGAAAGACCGCGATCGCGCCAATAATACCGATGATATATGTAATATTCATGCTTCGCCCTCTTTTCCGCATCCCTCATTCCTTTGAGCATGCGGTTATTCTCTGTATAAGTCGATTTAACGCTTGTCGGTCACCGTGATCTCACGGTAAATGTCCCGAACCTTTGCATTGTACTGGGCAACTTTATCAATGATCTCTTCTACGCTTTCGCAGACGAGGTAATAGTCGTGGTTCATCATAGTGATCTTGGATTCCGGAATGCTCTCAATACATTCGATTTGCAGGTGGTTGACCAGGAATTTTTCTTTGTTTCGTTTGGTTAAAACGATCATTGCTGCACCGCCTTTCCGGCAGACCACCGGGGGCGGGAAACCCCGCCCCGGCGGTATACCTAACCTAAGTTACTTATCGCTTCATATTCACCAGCTCTTCCAGCATGGTGTCGGTCACGGTAATGATTCGGGTGTTGGCCTGATAGCCGCGCTGGGTGGTGATCATCTCAGAGATTTCGGTGGCCAGATCCACGTTGGACTGCTCCAGACCGCCGGTCAGAAGCTGGGTGATACCGGCGCTGCTGACCTCAGCCTTGGTGCTCAGGTCGACGGGGTTGCCGTCGGCGTCGGTCGCAGCCAGGCTGCCGTTCACATGGGTCAGCGTGCCGCCGCCGGGAACCTTCAGCGTCTCGGCCGCGCCGCCCATCAGGGAGATCTGCAGATCACCGGCGCCGTCGCCGCAGGTGTAGTAGAAACCGCCGGTGTGAGCCACGCCGTTGGGGTTGGTCACGTTGCCCAGGGCCAAAAAGCCGATGGTGATCCACTCATCGCTGTCCTTGGTGGTGCCGGAAATGCGGCCGGTGAACTGGTCAATGGAGATACTGTCCAGCTGGGCAAAGGCCAGCTGCATCGGGTCCTCGTCATCCTCCAGCGTGCCGTTCATGTACGCATCGTAATCCACCAGGCGGGTGCCATTGGTCTTGGCCGCTTCTGCCAGCAGCTCATCCGCCTTGGTCGCCGGGGCATCATCGCCCGCCGAAGCGACCACAGGATAGCGAACCTTGTATACATACTCGAAATCGGAACCCTCGGTGAGATCTTCCAGCTCATCGGCTTCCAGCTCGGAGCCAACGCCTTCACCGATGTCAGTCTGCAGGGAAACGGCCACCTTCTCCATCTTGGGCAGACGGATGGGCACCAGCTGGTCGCTGACGATGGGGTTGCCGTTGGGTTCGTTGCCCACGCTCAAAAAGCCGTACACGCAGC
Source organism: Oscillospiraceae bacterium (assembly GCA_045602885.1). Lineage (GTDB taxonomy): Bacteria > Bacillota > Clostridia > Oscillospirales > Oscillospiraceae > JAJPXI01. The sequence continues at coordinate 5,863 of JAZSCJ010000027.1, read as the reverse complement.
TGCCGTTTCCGTCCACCAGATAGCCATCGGGGCCAAAGCCGAAGTCACCCACACGGGTCAGACCCAGGCTCTTGAAGCTGGAGGGGTTGGTTGCGTCGATGACGTTGGCCACATCCTTGTCGCCGACCAGGAAGAAGCCGTCGCCGTCGATCATGCAGTCCATGGTGTTGCCGGGTGCGAAGCTGCCGTAGCTCATGTTCAGATCGATGGTGCTGATCTGCGAGCCGTAACCGATCTGTGCAGGGTTGGTGCCGCCCACGGTATCGGTGCCGTTGGAGCCGCTTTTATACATGGTATACATAGCGTCCTTAAATACGGTACGCTGCGATTTGAAGCCAGCGGTATTCACGTTGGCGATGTTGTTGCCGATGACATTCATTTTGCTCATGTGGGTCTTCAAACCCGCAATTGCTGCATACATTGCGCCTGTCATTTGCATTTACTCCTTTCGATTTTCAGGGGAACCGCGCTGCGCCGAAATCGGCCTTGTCTGCACCGTCCATGCAAACTGCCACTTCGCCGCGGCGATGGGTTCCATAGGCGCCGCCTGTACTGCGTCATTCGGACTCAGTACAATAGCCTCCGAAAACCGGTCCTGCTATCTGTGTGTTTCTAATGTCACAGGAACACGGCGCCGTCAATGTTTGTAAAAATGTTTTCCTTCATTTCTTCCTGGGTGATCGCGGTGATCACTTTGGAATTGGGTACGTTGATGATAAATGCCTTTTCGGTGTCCATGGCAATGATGTTGGTAGCACCTTTGGCCTGTGCCCGGATCATGCTTCCCTTCAGCTGGTCGATCAGATCGGGGGTGATCTCAATGCCCCGTTCCTCGGCTCGGGCGACTGCGTGCTTGGAAAAGGCCACTTCCGGCTGCTGTACTGCGCCAAGCTCCTGCTGAAGCAATGCGCCGAACTCACCCGACTGTGCCGGTTTCCGCTGCTCCGCCTGTACCGCGCGCTGAAGCTGCAGTTGACTGATGCGATCGATCATAGTGCAGTCACCTCAAATCGCCGACTGGCTTTCGGGGGGCTGTGTATTGGGCTGTTGTGCAGCGTCGTCCTCCCCTTCGGCCGGAGCCTGTTCGACCTCGGGCAAGCGTCCCACTGCCATGATCTCGTTCATGTAGTAGTACTTGTCGCCCACAAAGACCACCTGCTCACCGCCGTAGCTTCCGGTGCCGGTCACGGTACCCACGACCTCCTGCAAAACTCCTTCGGAGTCATACTGGCCGACCGTCACTTCCTTACCTACCAAGGACGCCGCATAGGACATCACCGAGGCGTCGGTCATGTTGGTCAGTGCCTGGATCATCTGCATCTGTACCAGCTGATTGAGCATTTCCGAGGTATCTGCCGTGCTGTCGATGCTCTGGTTGGTCAGTTCGGTCACCATCAGCGTCAGAAAATCGGTCATGTCCAGACCCATCGAGTCGCTGTTCTTGTTGGCGTTGGCCGCTGCCAGCGCGTTGGCGTTGCCTGCGGACAAGTAGTTGGTAATGTCGCCGATAAATCCGCTCATGTGCTCACGTCCTTTCTTTTAGGATACTTCCCTCTCCAGGGGGATCAGTCCCAGTCGCAGCTGCTGCAGGAAATCCTGACCGTCCCGGTCATGGTTTCTCTGGTTCTGCTGTTGATTCTGGCGACCGTCGCCGTTGTGGTGCTCCTGCTGGAACTGCTGGGATTGGCTCTCCTGGCTCTGCGCGGTCACAACGACCTGTACCTCTTCCCCGGTATGACGATTCAGCGCCATCAGCAGATTGGTGGTATCCCGTTCCAGGATGCTCCGGGTCTGGCTGTTTTCCGCCTGAATGGTCACCCGCAAAGCGCCTTCTGCGTTCCAGGTCATTTCCACCTGCACGCGGCCCAAATGCTCAGGGGTCAGTTGCAGTTCCACGCGAGTCTCACCCAGTTGTACCGCTTCGCTCAGCTTCTCGCCGATCTGGCTTTCCACCGACTTGGTGTTGACCATCTCTTCGCTTGCCGGAGCTTCGCCCACCTTGAGGGGGATCTCACGCACATTGCGGAACACCGGAGTTTCTGCGCCGGCTTCCACCGTTACGCTCTCGTCGGTTTCCTGGCCCTGGCGTTTGACCTCGACATTCATCTCCGTGTCGGTGTGCTCCACCGCCTCAATGGGCTGCTGCACATCGGTTTGCACGGGCTGCTCCGATTCCACCACGGTAAGAACCGCCGTGTTCTCGGGACTGCTCTGGGTCTGCGGGGCGAATTCACCCTGCGCCTGCTGCATGACCTCGGGAGTAAGCACCGAACCGGTCTGAGCTGCCACCTGCTGGGTTTGGGTTTGCTGTGCCACAAAGGGAAGCACCTGCACCGTGTTCTCGGCCTGCTGCTGTACCTGCATCTCCTGCGGATACACCACGGGATTCTGCATCATGGCCATGGCGGCCAGAACCATCTGCTCCTGCACCTGTTCCTCGTGATTCAGCGTGTCCTTCTGCACGGGGATGGTTGTCTGCTCCTCGCCCTGCACTTCCGATTCCACCGTCGGCTCGGCCTGTGCCGCGTCGCGCCGCTCCTGCATCAAAGCACGGAACTGATCGCTTGTCGATTCGGTTTCCTCCGGGCGCTGCTGGGTCATGGTCTGCATCAACTGAAGCTGTACATTCAACATTGCGTCCATCATCTCTTTGCACCTCCTTCCTATTTATTAAATGTATATTCCAAACGGCGGTTGCCCACCGATTCGGACGGGGTTATTTTTGTCGGGGTTGTTTTTTGTCTATGCGCCGCTTGTGCCGTTTCTGGTTCGTGCCGCGCTGACAAATTCCTCTACGAAGTTTTCGTCGGCCTTTTGCTCCTCTTTATGATAGGCCGCCAGCTTTTTGTCCTTGAGCATCTCAATGGACGCCGTTTCTTTCCGGGCCTCGATCACTTCGTTGCGTTTTTCATCCTCCTGCTTTTGCAGCTGCTCCAGCGTTTCGGTCTCCTGCTGAATGGTCTCCTCCATGCCACGCAGGCCGTTTTCATACACACGCGCCTCCATGACCGGGATGCCCTCCACCGAGCGCTTGCGAAACTCTTCGTTGTAGGCCCGGTAACGTGTCCAGCACGCGGCGATATGTTCTTCCTGCGCCCGAACCTTTTGCAGAATGGTTGCATGCTCTACCTGCAGGGAATCCAGCACCTGCTGTTTGTAGGAGAGAACGGTCTGCAACGAAAATTGAAACCGCTTCATCGGCCATCCCCTCCTTCACCGCGCTTAGTTCTTGACGATTTCCTGCAGCTTTTCCAGCGTTTCCTCATAGGTGAAGGAATCCTCCACATACTGCCGCAGGAAGGCGTTGACCTGGTCGATCTTGGACAGCGCGAAATCCAGCTTTCGATTGGTGCCCGGCTTGTAGGCGCCAATGGCCACCAAGTCGGCATTTTTCTCATATACGCTGAGAATATCTCGAATCTGCGCCGCCGCCTGCCGGTGCTCCGGCGAAACGATCTCACTCATCAAACGGGAAATACTTGCGCTGACGTCGATGGCCGGATAGTGGTTGGCGTTGGCCAGCGCACGGGAAAGTACGATGTGCCCGTCCAGAATACCACGCACCGTATCGGCAATGGGCTCGTTGGTGTCGTCGCCCTCCACCAGCACGGTGTAAACACCGGTGATGGACCCCTTTTCAAAGTTACCGCTGCGTTCCAGCAGTTTGGGCAGCTCGGTATAAATGGAAGGTGTGTAACCACGGGCGATGGGTGGCTCACCGATGGCCAATCCGATCTCACGCTGCGCCATGGCAAAGCGTGTCAGCGAATCCATCATCAGCAGCACATCGTAGCCCTGATCCCGGAAATATTCCGCGATGCCGGTGGCCACGCCGGGACACTTCATGCGAAGCATGGCCGGCTGGTCGGAGGTGGCCACCACCAGAATGGAGCGGCGCATGCCCTCCTCGCCCAGATCACGCTGGACAAATTCCAAAACTTCTCGTCCACGTTCACCCACCAGGGCGATGACATTGATGTCGGCGCGAACGTTTTTGGCGATCATACCCATCAGCGTACTCTTGCCCACGCCGGAACCGGCGAAGATACCGATACGCTGTCCCTTGCCAATGGTGATCATACCGTCAATGGCCTTGACACCAAACTCCATCCGCTCCCGGATGGGCGGTCGACTCAGGGGGTTAATGTAGCTTCCGCTGATGCAATAGGGCGTTCCGCCTTCCAGCGGCCCTTTCCCATCCAGGGGCTGACCCAGCGCATTGATGATCCTGCCCCGCAGGAATTCACCCACACGAAGGGAGAGCTGGCTTCCGGTATTGCGGACAAAGTTGCCCGCCGAAATTCCGTTCATATCTGAATAAGGCATGAGCAGAATGTGATCATTCTTAAAGCCAACCACCTCGGCGGTCACCTGGCAGCCGGTCTCGCCGTTGTAGATCCGGCAAATATCGCCGACTGCGGCATGGCCGCCGGAGGCTTCAATGGACATACCGACGATGTTCTCGATCTTTCCGGTCAGGCTATAGGTTTCTGCGTTATGGATCTGTCGAATCATAGACCGAAACACGCCGAACTGTCCTCCTCATATATTATAGCATAGGTGCATCCACATCCAGCAGCATGGAACGAATGTTGTTCAGCTGAGTCCCTGCGCTGGCATCGATGATCTCGTCGGGCATCTCAATGATGCAAGTGCCGCTTTCATCCTCCGCCATGGGGATGATCCGCACGCGGTCAGAAATGCTCATCAACGCCGAAGACAGACCGGCCGGCATAGGGGTCAACCCCTTAGCGTCACATTCTGCGATGTAGATATGTACCCACTCACGGCGCTTGCGCTTTTCCAATGCCGTTTGGATCATGCGTGCGATCACACCTTCGCTGCTTTTCAGGCTGATGCAGATGACTTTTTCCGCCACTGCAATGGCCAGGTCACGCAACTGACCTACATTTTCGTCCATCTGCCGGTCCAGCTCCTTGCCCGCCTTTTCCAAAAAGCGCTGCACTTCCTGCCCCAGCTCCCGAGCCTGCTCCTGCCGAAAGATCTCATTGTCCTCCATGGCCTGAGCAATGCCCCGTTCCAGCCCCTCGGCATATCCTGCCTCCGAGCCGCTTTGCCGGGACGCCTCAAAGATGCGGAAGGCTTCTTCCTCCGCCTCCTGTCGGGCTTTGGCTAAAATTTCTTCCGCCTGCCGACGGGCGTCCTGTACAATGCTGTCCGCCTGGATCTGTGCAAAGCTGATGGGATCCGGCTCGGGTTGCGCTTCCGGCTCCATCGCTTCTTCCGGCTCCGGCGATTCTTCCGGCTGTTCCGACTCATCCGGCCAGATCTGCTGCTCCGCCCGGTCCTCCTGCTCAAAGTCAGGAAACACATCCGATTGCACGGCCGCCGCCTTGCGCGGCTTTTCCAGTACAATCTCGTCTGCGTCCGGGAACTGGAACAACTCGACCTTCGGGCTGGACAGGCGTTTCCAAATGTTAGGCAATGATATCGTCCTTTCCGCCCTTCATGATGATGATTTCACCCTTCTCTTCCAGATCGCGAATAATACCCACGATACGCTGCTGGGCTTCTTCCACATCACGCATACGCACATTAGCGGTGATCTCCAAGTCATCCCGGATGTACTGTGCCATACGGGCCGACATATTGGCAAACAGCTTGTTTGCCACCTCGTCGTTGGCCATCTTGAGGGACAGCACCAGATCTCTGGGATCGCACTCACGCACAAACTTCTGAATGGAGCGGTCGTCCATAGTGATGATGTCCTCGAAGACGAACATTCTCTTGCGGATCTCGTCGGCCAGGTCCTGATCGTGCTCGGTCAGACCATCGAAGATGTTCTTCTCGCTGGCGCGGTCCAGATTGTTCATGATGGTGGCCACGTAATCGATACCGCCCA
>JAZSCJ010000026.1:0-7354 GCA_045602885.1 Oscillospiraceae bacterium | reverse complement strand
GAGATGGCGCAGATCTACTCCTCCATCATTTCCCGCATGATGGACGCCTTTTCCAGCGTGATCTCCAACAATCTGAACGTTATCATGAAGGTGCTGACCTCCATCACCATTTTGCTGACCATTCCCAATATCATATTCAGCTTTTACGGCATGAATGTGTCCGGGTTGCCCTTGGATCAATTTTTCTGGGTACCCATCGTCATGGCAGTGGCGGCCATTGCCGTTGTGGCCATCCTGCTGAAAAAGAAAGACCTGTTTTGATGAAAAAGCCGTACCGCATATGATCTGCGGTACGGCTTTTTTGTTATTCGATTGCACCGGCAATGGCTTCAGCCACCCGAATGCCCTCCACCACAGCTGAAGTGATGCCTCCGGCGAACCCCGCGCCCCACGCGGCAGGCCGCGTGATGACCCCGAAGATTGCATTTGCGGCCGGGCGAAGTGAACCCGCCCGGCCTCCCGCGCAAACGCGCCGCCCCATCTGCGATGGGGCCCGGGCGCGGTCAGAGTTGAGTGGAAGCGACGGCTTCGGCTACCCGAATTCCGTCTACAGCGGCCGAGGTGATGCCACCGGCGTAGCCCGCGCCCTCGCCGCAGGGGTAAAGGCCGGGCAGACCTGTAGACTGGTAATTCTCGCCCCGGAGAATACGCACCGGGGAAGAAGACCGGGTCTCAATGCCGGTCAACAACGCACCGGGGTAGTCAAATCCATGCAGCTTGCGTCCCAACAAGGGTAGCGCAGAGCGCAGGGTGTTGGACACAAATGCAGGCAGACAGTTCTCCAACGGCGCGGTGCGCACGCCGGGGCGATAGGTGGGGGAGATGGTACTTGCCGATGCGCGGTTGCCCAAAAATTCCGCCACCGTTTGGGCCGGGGCGTGGTAATCGCCGCCGCCCAGCCGGAAGGCACGCTCCTCCCATTTTCGCTGAAAGGCCACGCCCAGCAGCGGGTCGCAGGAGGCGTCGGTACAGCCGTAATCGGCGGGATTGACGCCCACCAGGAATCCACCGTTGATGTTTGCGCCATTTCGGGCGCGGTGGCTCATACCGTTGGTCACCAGCCGACCGGGTTCCGAGGCGGCGGCCACCACTTGTCCGCCGGGGCAGACGCAGAAGGTGAAGGCCGAGCGCCCGTCGGGCAGGTGACAGGCCAGTTTATAGTCGGCCGGGGGCAGCTTGTCCCACGCCGGGCCGTACTGAGATTGGGAGATCATCGCCTGGTCGTGCTCAATGCGCACGCCGATGGCAAAGGCTTTGGCCGTCATGGGAACGCCGGTGTCGCGCAGCATTTCAAAGGTATCCCGGGCCGAATGGCCGGGGGCCAGGATTAGTGTATCGCAGGCTTCTTGGTAGGCACCCTGCGGCCCAACGGCGGTAAAGCCGGATAGAACGCCGTTGTGTATATCAAGCTGGGTCAGACGGTGGCCAAAGCGGATCTCACAGCCCAACGCAAGCAGCTCGTGACGGAGGTTTTGCACCACCTGGCGCAAAATGTCGGTGCCGATATGGGGCTTGTGCTGCCAGCGGATATCCTCGGGCGCACCGGCATCGGCCAGAATGTCCAGCACGGCGGATACCCTGGGGTCGTGGATGCCGGTGGTCAACTTGCCGTCGGAAAAGGTGCCTGCGCCGCCTTCGCCAAATTGGACGTTGGACTCGGGATCCAGCGCGCCGCCCGACCAAAAGCCCTCCACGGCGGCGGTGCGTGTTTCCACGTCCTGCCCCCGTTCCAGAATCAGACAGGGAATACCGGAGCGGGCCAGCAGCAGGGCGCAAAACAGTCCGGCCGGGCCCATGCCCACCACCACCGGCCGGTGCGAGCTTTTGCGGCGCACCGGGGGGAATGCGTAGGGCTGCGGCGTGAACAGACTGGCCTGCCGGGGCAGCTTGAGCTTGCGCTCCTGGGGCAGGGACAGATCCACCGTGTACACCAGCTTAACGTCGGATTTCTTTCGGGCATCGATGGATTGCCGGGCAAGGGAAAAGGACGTAAAACTGTCGGGGGAAACACCCAGCAGTCGGGCAGCTTTTTGTTTGAGTTGTGTCACATCCCCTTCGGGCGGAAGGGTCAGATTGTTGAGTCGGATCATATCATCACCGTAGTTTAGTGTATCATAAGGACGGGATAAGGGCAATAAAAACGCGCCCGGAGCCTCCGGGCGCGTAGAAAAGACTTACATCAGTTTCACTGTGTAATATACTGCCATGATAAACAGCCAACCCACCAGTACAAAGAGCAAGTAGTAGGCGGCAACGATACCCAGTACCATGGCCAAAGCTAACAGCACGGCGGTCAGCGCGCAGGTGATGTAAAGCAGGGGGAAGTTGGACTCGGCAGGTACCAGCTTGTCCAGTCCCAGCGGCATGGGACGCTTGCCGCGCTGCAGCAGAACGAGCACCACAACGGCGGCAATCAGCAGCAGGAAAGCCAGAGCGAAACCGCACTTGAGCCGAAGCGGATGCACATAAAACATTTTGCGCCACAGCTGCAGACAGAAGATGCCGCAGGCAGAAACGGCGGTAATGCAGAAAAAGTCGCGCTGGAAAAGATAATAAACCAGTGCCAGCACTGCGACCACGGGCACAAGAATGGTCAGCCAACGGATGACAGCCAGGCCGGGCACAAAGCGATTCACCAGTAACAAAACCAGTTCCGCCACGGCAGCACAGCCAAACCAGATCAGAATGCGGTTGAGCGCGGCGTCCTCCTGCTGGCGCTTGGCCTGCTGGGCCTTTGTAAGATTGCTCATAGTGTTACCTCCGGGAGTAAAATGCGCGGCCACTTTACGCCGCGCCGCAATAAACAACGGTGGTAGTATACCATAAAATTGACTATAAGGCAACTAAAAATCGTTGCAGGATTTGATAATTTCTGCGAAATATGGTATGGTAGTGCCATTAAACGGAAAGGAGAGGAGAGCATGAAACAATCCGGTCGAACACGCATGACGGTGGGCGATTTTCTGGTGGCGCTGGGCATCCTTGCGCTGGCCGTGGTGCTGGCACTTTTTCTGATTCCACGGCAAACCCAACAGTTGACACTTCGTGTGGTGCAGGACGGACAATTGCTGCTGTCCTGTCCGATGGAGCAATTGGTTGAGACCACCGAGCTTTCGGTGTCGGGGGATTACCCGTTGGTGCTGCAGCTGAGCCGGGATGGCGTGTACGTCAAGCAGACCTCCTGCCCCGGTGAGGATTGTCGTCATATGGGAACCATCCATACGGCCGGGCAGCAGATCGTATGTCTGCCCAACCGCCTGGTGGTGACTTTGGAGGGTGACTCTGTTTCTTATGACGCAATGACCGGGTAATTAGTTCCCGATTTGTTCAACAAAGTGGGTGAAAAAATGAAGTTGGACCGTTTGGCCCGTTGTGCCGTGCTGGTGGCGCTGGCACTGGCCCTTTCCATGGCGGAGCGGTTTTTGCCGCTGACGATATTGTTTCCTCTGCCCGGACTGCGCTTGGGTCTGGCCAATCTGGTGACCTTGTTTGCGTTGTGCCGCCTTTCGGGACGGGAGGCGCTGCTGATCCTGGTCGCCCGATGTCTGCTGGGAGCCATCGGGGGCGGAAATTTGACTGCGCTGGCCTTTTCGCTGACGGGCGGACTGCTGGCGCTGGGCGTAATGCTGCTTGTCGGGCGCTGTGCACGGCTGTCGCTGATCGGCGTCAGCATGGCCGGTGCGGCCGCCCATAACCTCGGCCAAATTCTGGCCGCCATGGTCGTGCTTCAGTCTCGGGCACCTGTGGTGTATTTGCCGGGGCTTCTGGTGGCTTCGGTTCTGACCGGCGGTGTGACCGGTGCGGTGTCGGCGCTGTTGGTAAAACGAGTGCCGCATATAGGGTCGAATGTAAACGAATTGTAAGATATTTGAGGTTTTTTTGAGCAAGGATCTGTAGTATAATAGGGCCAATGATCCATAGATGGAGGGACATGGTTATGATACGAAAGATAAGCTTTTTTGGCGCAATGCTTTTGGCGCTGTGCCTTATTTTGACCGGTTGCGCAGGCAATTCGTCCGGCGACACGCCCGGCAATGAAAACGGTGGCGATGACTCCTCTGTGGTGGACACGCTTCCCCAGCCCGAGCCGGCTCCCGATCCCTATGAAGCTGTGCTGAATTACTGGTCGCAGGATCAGCTGACGCAGGCGTGGGGCCCCGATCAGGTGGTGGAACACGTCTTTTTCCACCCGGTCATTGCCTATCCTACGTGGGCCTTCCAGGACTGCAACATTCCCCAGTCGCAGCGAGAAGGTCTGGACGATTGGATGGTCACGGCCGACGAGTACAAGAACATTCTCCAGTCGCTTTACGACAACGGATATATTCTGGTACGCATTGAGGATGTGTGGAGCGAAGTCACCGATGAAACCGGGACCCACATGGTGCGCAACACGCTGCAGTTGCCCGAGGGCAAAAAGCCCCTGGTGGTTTCCTATGACGATGTCAATTATTATCAGTACATGCTGGAAGAGGGCTTTACCTCCAAACTGTTGGTGGGGGAGGACGGTCAGATTTGGGCCGAGTGTACCGACCCCTATACCCAGGAGACCTTCCTGACGCAGGAACTGGACGCCATCACCATTATGGACCAATTTGTGCTGGCGCACCCCGACTTTTCCCTCAACGGTGCCAAGGGCGTGATGGGACTGACCGGTTATGAGGGAATTCTGGGCTATCGCACCCAGACCGACCGGGATGTGACCGATCCGACCGAGCTGGCTGCCTTTGAGCAAAACCGGCAGAAGGAGATCGAAGCCGTCAAGCCGGTCATCGAGCGATTGAAGCAGACCGGCTGGACCTTTGCCTCGCACACCTGGGGGCACATTCGTCTGGAAAGCCGTTCGCTGGCCAAGGTGCAGGACGATACCCAACGCTGGCTGGACGAGGTGGGCAGCCTGGTCGGCCCGACTACCATCCTGCTCTACCCCTACGGCAGCCGTGCCGACGGCAATGACTGGACCCAAACCGGTGAGTCCCTCCAATACCTGCAGAGCAAGGGCTTCCGTGTATTTGCCAGCGTAGGCGTGGAGTCCTTCTCCTTTATCAAGAAGGACATTTCCGCAGTCATCTGTGACCGACTGCATCCCGATGGCACGACGCTGCGCTGGTCCCGCAGCCGGTATCTGCAATTCTATGACGCACAGCAGATCATCGATCTGGACGTGCGGCCCGACCTCGGGTATGACTTCAGTCGATAAGGAGAGCACGGCATGAGTGAACGGGAACTGGTGGATCGCGCCTTTGCCATGCTGGAGCGTTCCTATGCGCCTTATTCCGGCTTTTCGGTGGGTGCGGCGCTGCTTTGCGCCGATGGCACGGTGTTTACCGGCTGCAACGTGGAAAATGCCGCGTACGGCTCTACCATTTGTGCCGAGCGCACCGCCGTGGTCAAGGCGGTCAGCGAGGGACATCGGGACGATTGGACTATGCTGGCCGTGGTGGGCAAGTCCGATGATTATTGTTGGCCCTGTGGCGCTTGCCGTCAGATGCTCTATGAATTCTGCCCTGATTTGACCGTGCTGGTGGCACGGGGGGACGGGGACTTTGTCAAGCTTTCGCTGGGCGAGCTGCTTCCCCACGGATTTGGACCAAAAATGCTGGGCTGATTTGCAACAAAAGCCTTCAAGGGCGGCCGTATGGCCGCCCTTTTTTGCAAATGAACCGTCATTTTTGCAATTTCGCAAAAAAAACTTGCATTTTCCAAGGCGGCACTTTATAATGCAAAGCATAGTACCCAACTTTAACAGAGTAAAGGAGTTTGCCTTATGTCGTTTAAGAACGAGAAGCTGAATGCCGTGTATGAGGGTCTGGTTGCCCGCAATGCCCATGAACCGGAATTTCTGCAGGCTGTTTTGGAAGTTTTGGAGTGCCTGGAGCCTGTCATCGAGCAGCGCCCTGAGCTGATGGAGAAGGGCGTGATCCAGCGCATCGTCGAGCCCGAGCGTACCATCCTGTTCCGCGTGTCCTGGGTGGACGATGCCGGCAACGTGCAGGTCAACCGCGGCTATCGCGTGCAGTACAACTCGGCCATCGGCCCCTACAAGGGCGGCTGCCGTTTCCATCCCTCGGTCAACCTGTCCATCATGAAGTTCCTGGGCTTTGAGCAGATCTTTAAGAACTCCCTGACCGGCCTGCCTATGGGCGGCGGCAAGGGCGGCGCTGACTTTGACCCCAAGGGCAAGAGCGACGGCGAGATCATGCGTTTCTGCCAGTCCTTCATGACCGAGCTGCAGCGCCACATCGGTTCGGATACCGACGTGCCTGCCGGTGACATCGGCGTGGGCGCCCGTGAGATCGGTTACATGTACGGCCAGTACAAGCGCCTGCGCAATGTCTATGACGGCGGCGTTCTGACCGGTAAGAAGGTGGGCGCCGGCGGCTCGCTGGCCCGTACCGAGGCCACCGGTTACGGCCTGTGCTATTTCACCAATGAGATGCTGGCGGCGGCCGGTCAGTCCTTCCAGGGCAAGACCGTGGTCATTTCCGGCTCGGGCAACGTGGCGACTTACGCCAACCAGAAGGCCACCCAGCTGGGCGGCAAGGTAGTTGCTATGTGCGACTCCAACGGCTACATCTACGACCCCAACGGCATTGACTACAAGATCATCAAGGAGATCAAGGAAGTCAAGCGTGCCCGCATCAAGACCTATCTGGAGTATGTTCCCACTGCCCAGTATGTGGAAGGCTGCAAGGGCATCTGGACGGTTCCCTGCGATATCGCTCTGCCCTGCGCCACCCAGAACGAGCTGGATGGCGAGTCCGCTGCCGCGCTGATCAAGAACGGCGTTAAGTTTGTGGCAGAGGGCGCTAACATGCCCTGTACCCCCGATGCCGTGGCCGCTTTCCAGCAGGCCAACATCCCCTTCGGCCCCGCCAAGGCTGCCAACGCCGGCGGGGTAGCCACCTCCGGTCTGGAGATGACCCAGAACTCCATGCGTTTGAACTGGACCTTCGAGGAAGTGGATGAGAAGCTGCACGGCATCATGAAGAATATCTACGCTTCCTGCGCCAAGGCCGCTGCCGATTACGGCATGGCCGGCAACCTGGTGGCCGGTGCCAACATCGCCGGCTTCGTCAAGGTCGCCGATGCTATGATCTGGAACGGCGTGAGCTACTAAGCAGGTCGGCGACCTGAGGGCCCCGCTTGCGGGACGGCGGGATAAGCGCCGCAAATGCGCAGCATTTCCGCAAGGGCAATTCATTTGCCCTGAGGATTATAGATTGGGGTCCCCGGAAAGCCAGCGGCTTTTTGGGGTCGCCGATGCTATGATCTGGAACGGCGTGAGCTACTAAGCAGGTCGGCGACCTGAGGGCCCCGCTTGCGGGACGGCGGGATAAGCGCCGCAAATGCG
>JAZSCJ010000025.1:0-8694 GCA_045602885.1 Oscillospiraceae bacterium | reverse complement strand
AACTTTGCCAACAAGATCTGGAACGCCAGCCGCTTTGTCATGATGAACCTGACCATCGACAAGTGCGTCCTGCCCGAAAAGCTGGAGCTGGAGGACAAGTGGATCCTGTCCAAGCTGAACACCACCATCAAGGAAGTCACCGAGAACATGGAGAAATACGAGTTGGGCGTTGCATCCGCCAAGGTCTATGACTTCATCTGGGACTCCTACTGCGACTGGTATATCGAGCTGACCAAGACCCGTCTGCAGGGCGACGACGCCGACTCCAAGACCCGCGCCCAGCAGGTGCTGTGCTACGTGCTGACCGAGACCCTCAAGCTGCTGCATCCCTTCATGCCCTTCATCACCGAAGAGATCTGGCAGGCGCTGCCCCACGAGGGCGACTTCCTCATGCTGCAGAAGTGGCCCGAGTACGACCCGGCCTTCGACTTCAAGGCCGAGGAGACCGCCATGGAGAGCGTCATGGAAGCCATCGGCGCTGTGCGTACCCGCCGCAGCGAGATGAATGTGCCTCCCTCCAAGAAGGCCAACCTAACTGTAGTCACCGCCAAGGGCGACGTGTTCCGGCTGGGTGAGGCATTCCTCAAGCGTTTGGGCTATGCCGAAACGGTCACCATCACCGACGCTGCCCCGGCCGATCAAAGCGGCATGGTGTCCGCCGTGACGGCCGACGCCACGCTGTTCATGCCCTTGAGCGAGCTGGTGGATCTGGAGAAGGAAAAGGCCCGCCTGCAAAAGGATCTGGGCAAGAAACAGGGCGAGCTGAAGGGCTTGGAGGGCAAGCTGTCCAACCCCGGCTTCCTGAACAAGGCCCCCGCCGATGTGGTGGCGGCCGAGCAGGACCGTGCCGAAAAGCTCAAGGCCTTGATCGCCAAGATCGAAGAGCAGCTGGCCAATATGTAAGTAAAAAAACACCGTGAAAAATGGACTACACCCACCGGTCAGACGGTATTACATACCGTCTGACCGGTGGGTGCTTTTTTGTTGTCTTAATAAAAAATTGTGGTACAATTTAAAAAATGAAGTGATACCATAAAAAACGCGCCGTGCGGAGCAATCCGCTCAAAAATATACGATAGGAGGAAATTTGCGCAATGAAACGTAATCTTCTAGCCCTTTTGCTCGCCGTTTGTTTGACTTTGTCGGTGGCTGTCGTACCGGCTGCTGCAACCGGCGGCGACTTTCGCAATGATGCCGGTTCTGCAGCTCAGTTTCTGAAGGATCTGAACCTGTTTAAGGGAACTGATGAGGGGTTCCGGCTGTATCGAAGCGCTACCCGTCAAGAAGGCATTACCCTTCTGATCCGTCTGCTGGGTAAAGAGGAAGAAGCCCTGTCCGGCTCGTGGCGGACTCCGTTTACCGATGTGGATGCCTGGGCCAAACCTTATGTGGGATACGCCTATGAAAATGGCCTCACCAACGGTGTCAGTGCCACCGCCTTTGGTGCAACCGCCGTCATTGACGAAGATCAGTATGCGACCTTCCTCCTGCGTGCCTTGGGCTATACTTCCGGCATGGACTTTCAATGGGATGAGGCTGCCGAATATGGTCGGGGTCTGGGTCTTCCCCGGACGGGTGGTTCCTTCACCCGTGGCAGTGCAGTCATTCTTTCCCGGGCGGCATTGGATCTGGATAAAAAGGACGGAAGCAGCACGCTGGCCGATGCCTTGATCTCCCAGGGTGTATTCACAAAGGATGAGTTCTTGTTGGCACAAGAGGAGGAGACTGCCGGAATTCTCGCCGCTACCGCAAGAGCGCATGATCCGGATGAGGCAAGGAAAAACGCTTATGCCAACTTCCTGCAGACAAATTATTCCCGCGCTCCGGTCAAATTGTTGGCCGACCTGACCCATGACGGCGCCCCGGAGCTGGTTGTTGCGCTGCGCAAGTCTGATCCGTCCATGCCCCATGTTACCGGCACTCATGTCTGTGTCTACACATATGTTGGCGGGCAGGTGAAAAAACTGCGTGAGGACGCAACTACCCTGGATATAATGGCCGGCTATAACGGAGATTATTATCTGATTCAGGAAAACGGAAAAACTTATCTGATGAATGAGATCGAGCCGGCATCTATTAATTTCAAGCCTCGATTGAAACTGTACAGCCTTGACAGCAACGGAATGCCCGTTTACTTCCGTGAATTGGCCGAACAATCCACCCCCGGTTATTCTGCAGTCCGTAATACTTACATTGGCCGTGCGCGCCTGCTTGGTACCCCCAAAACCGTTTCCAGTGGTAATGATTTTGCCGGCTATCAGACTGTGTCTGACAGCCTTGCCAAGGAGCAAGTCGTTGGTGGCGGTGAGCAAACGCCGGTCTCCGGTGGTGACGTCTATACCATTAATGGTGTCACGTTCCGTATTTGCTTTCCGGAGCATTGGAAGAAGCTTTGCACGATCCAGGTCGAGCGAGGCTACCTGAATGTTCGCTATACACGGGATAGCAAAACACATGGCGGTCGTTTGTTCTCCATTGGTGTGGAGACGCCGGATACCATGTGGGAGACCTTCCAGACCATTGCCAAGGTTCCCAATGGTTTCTTAGGGTACGAAACACCGCAGGACGTTGAGTTTAATTACAATGATCCGATTTCTCGCGAGGAATTCCAGATGCTGTCCAATGAGATGATGCAGGTCATCCGCACCGTTGAAGTGCTGGATTAACAGATCCTTTCACGACAAAGGGCGTATTGTAAAATAAAATGAAGCAACCATCGCATCCAAACCGTATTGGTTCAGGGGTGATGGTTGCTTCATTGCTTTTGTGAAGAACGCGAAAGAAGCCCTTGCAGTATGGATATTATTGATTGTTTCGGATGTCCTCCGCGGTGTTTTTTACCGGATGGAAATGACCTTGTAGCCGGCTTCGTCGATGGCGGCGATAATGGCCTGATCGGAAACCTCACCGATGACGGTGGCCGTCTTGGATTCCAAATCTACCGTGGCGGTCACGCCGGGCAGGGCGTTGAGCGCCTTGTCGGCGTGCGCCTGACAGCGCGGGCACATCATGCCTTCAATGATTACGTGCTTTTCCATGGGTTTGACATCTCCTTTTGGTTTGTTATTGTCTTGGGTGGGAATTGTGGCCGATTCACCCTGGAAACGGCGCAGTCGCAGGGCGTTGGACACCACGCAGACCGAGGACAGGCTCATAGCGGCGGCGGCCAGCATGGGGGAGAGCTGAAGGTGCAGCAGGGGATACAGCGCCCCAGCGGCCAGAGGAATGCAGATCAGATTGTAGAAAAAGGCCCAGAACAGATTTTGACGAATGTTGCGCCGGGTAGCCCTGGAAAGCCGCAGGGCGGTAACGGCATCGGTCAGGTCGCTTTTCATCAGCACCACATCGGCCGACTCAATGGCGATATCCGCTCCGGCGCCCAGGGCAATGCCCACATCGGCCCGCATCAGCGCAGGGGCGTCGTTGATGCCGTCGCCTACCATGGCGACGGTTTTTCCATGCTGCTGCAAGGTGCGGATGTGATGCGCCTTATCGGTCGGTAGTACGTCGGAAACCACATCGGTCACGCCCACCGCTTGGGCGATATAGGCGGCAGTGCGGGCGTTGTCGCCGGTTAGCATGACCACCTGCAGTCCCAACGCGCGCAGCTGCGCGATAGCCGTCTTGCTGGTGGGTTTTACGGTGTCGGCCACGGCGATCAGACCCACAAGGCGGCCGCTTTGCGCAAAGTAAAGCGGGGTTTTGCCCTGCTCGGAAAGCTGTTGTGCCGCCGGGGCGAGCGGGTCAACGCAAATGCCGTGCTCCTCCAGCAGGACGCGGTTGCCACCCAGACAGAAGTCCTGTTCCCGATAACCCGTTACGCCCTTGCCGTGAACCGCCTCAAACTGTGTAACGGTGGGCAGGGCGATGCCCTGCTGCTCGGCGTGGGCCACAATAGCCTGCCCCAGCGGGTGCTCCGAGGACTGCTCCAGCGCGGCGGCCAAACGCAGCAGTTCGTGGGCGCTTGTGTGGTCGGCGCAGAGCACATCGGTGACTTTGGGCGTGCCCTGGGTGATGGTTCCGGTCTTGTCCAGTACGATGGTATCCACCGTGTGCAGCGCTTCCAGCGCTTGAGCAGACTGAAACAGCACGCCATACTCGGCACCCTTGCCGGTACCCACCATGATGGCCACCGGGGTAGCCAGTCCCAACGCACAGGGGCAGGAGATGACCAGAACGGCGATGGCAGAGGTCAGCGCCTGCTCGGCGGAATGTCCGGTCACAAGCCAGATAACGGCCGTGAGTGCGGCAAGAGCCATAACCGTGGGGACAAACACCCCGGCAACCTTGTCGGCCAACTTGGCGCTGGGTGCTTTGGATGCGGCGGCCTGTTCCACCAGCGCGATCATCTGGGCCAGGGTGGTGTCCTGCCCCACCTTTTGAGCTTTCATGGTGAACGCGCCGGATCGGTTCAGCGAAGCCGACAAAACGCGGTCGCCGGGCCCTTTTTCCACGGGGAGCGACTCGCCGGTCAGCGCCGACTCGTCCACGGCGGAGAAGCCGTCTACCACTTGGCCGTCCACCGGCACAGACTGGCCGGGGCGCACAAGGATGAGATCGCCCACCACAACCTCATCCACGGGAAGTTCCACTTCCCGGCCGTCACGCAGGACGGTGGCTTTTTTGGGGGACAGATCCATCAGTCGGGCGATGGCCTGCCCGGTTTTGCTCTTGGACTTAGCCTCCAGATACTTGCCCAGGGTGACCAGCGTCAAAATCATACCGGCTGACTCAAAGTACAAATCATGGGAATAGCGAGCCACCATGTCCATATTTCCGTGGCCCAGCCCCCAGCCAATGCAGTACAGGGCGATGATACCGTAGATGACCGCGGCGCCGGAACCCACGGCCACCAGCGTGTCCATATTAGGTGCGCCATGCCGGAGTGCACCAAAACCCAAGCGATAATAGCCTTGGTTGATGCACAAAATGGGAACGGTCAGCAAAAACAGAGTCAGCGCGTAGATCAGCGCATTTTCGCTGCCCCCAAAGCAGGCGGGCAGCGGCCAGCGCAGCATATGTCCCATGGAGAGATAAAACAGAGGGATCAGAAAAATAAAGCTGGCGATCAGCCGCCGCTTTCTGTGGGTGCGGTCGTGCTCCATGTCATGGAGGGGGGCGGCAGACGCCTTGCCTGCGCCGGGCAGACTGGCCCCGTAGCCGGCATGGGTCACGGCGGTGATGATATCCTCGAAGGTCAGCTTGGCTTCGTCATATTCCACCTGCATACTGCCGCCCAGTAAGTTGACCGCCACATGCTGCACATGGGGCAGCTTGCGCACCGCCTTTTCCACGTGGGACGAGCAGGCTGAGCAGGTCATGCCGGTGACGCGAAATGTCTGTTTCATGGGCTTACTTCAAAACCTTTCCCAGCGTTGATATAAACTCGTCAATTTTTTCCGACCGGGCTTCGGGGGTCGCGGCCTGATTGACGCAGTGCTTCAAATGGGCGGCCAGAATGTCCTTGTTGACCCGGTTGAGCAGGGCAGAGGTGGCCATGACCTGCTGGGATATGTCAATGCAGTAGCGGTCATCCTCCACCATTTTGATGATGCCGTCCAGCTGACCGCGGGCGGTTTTCAGCAGACGAAGAGTGGTGGCTGCGTCGGCTTTCATAAATGGGATACACCTCCATTACACTACACCCCGGGGGGGTGTTCGCCTTATGATAACACAGGCGTAGGAGAAAAGCAAATACAAAACACCCCTGCTCCGGCGTCTGCCGGGGCAGGGGTGTTTTTGTGGTTCAGGTATTTTCTCTGGCGGCCTCGGTATCCCGGAAAAGCAGGGAGATGCACCAGACGGCGGCCAGACCCACCAGCGTATAGACCACCCGGCTGACGGCGCTTTCCGAGCCGCCAAAGGCGAAGGCCACCAGGTCGAAGCCGAAGATGCCGATGGAGCCCCAGTTCAAGCCGCCGATGATGGCAAGGATCAGGGCAATTTTATCGATAATCACGCGTGTTTCCTCCTTATCATGGCTGATGCGGATAGTATGCGCCATTGCAGAGAAAAACATACGAAAAAAACGGAAAAATTATGGAAGGTCAAAATATTCGCGCAGACAGCGTTCGGTCTCTTCCCCGGGGGCAATGTCGCGCGCGGTGACGATTTGATTGTGCTGTTCCACCGTCAGCTTGCCGCGCAGCAGCAGGATCTTTCCTTCGGGCGTGATGCGGCAGCAGAAGGGGCTTTGGGAAAAGAAGGTATTGCCCGGGGCAACGGTGAAGCGGAAGGTGTCCATGTAGTCCTCCTGCACCCGGGGCGTCAGCGCGAATTGGTACTGGAAAGCCGGGTCTTGGCCGGGGCGCCGCAGGAAAAGACGCAGCAGACCCTCCTCGTCGGGCTCGATCCAGTAATCGGCGTGGTATGCGTGCACCACGCCGCCCTTGACGTTCAAGGGGGGTACCGGGTCGTCCCCAAAGCCCACGTCGGCAATGTAGTCGCCCTCGGGCAGATGCACCAGCGTGAATACGTGCACCGTCATGGGCAGCTCCAGCATGGCCCGGCCGGAGATCTGGCAGACCGAGAAGCCCAGCGCAGCAAGCAGATGGTAAAAGCAGGTATTCAACTCATAGCACACGCCGCCGCGACGGTGACGGACGATCCGCTCAAACAGGTGCTCTGCATCCAGCTTGGGCACAAAGTTGTCCCCAAGTAGATCCAGATTTTCAAAGGGGATGTGGTAAAGATGCTGCCGCTGCAGGGCGATCAGCGTTTCCAAACAGGGGGTGGTATCACCGTGGTAGTCAATGCGCTTGAGATATTCGCGAACAAATTGTTCTTTGGGAAGGGATGTAACGGATTCCATGATAACACTCCTGTCCTACGGTGAATTACAGAATTTCTGCGCACTCCAATTTATGAGGTGTATGTACCGGCGGTATCCTTTCGTGTCCTTGCTTGGATCATTTGAAAAGAAACACAATACCAATAATGCAAAAAATCACAAAGAGAACAAACGTAACATATGGGTGTATGCTAAATATGCTTACAGAAAGCCAGTCTATTTTTTCGCGCTGTTTTTTCGGAAGTTTACTGTGCTGGTATGCGACATATCCTGACACGATTGCAAAAACAGCGGACAAAATCGTAAGATATAAAGCCGAATCCCACCATGCAAATTTCCGCACAAGCATATTGATAAGAAATGCCAGGATAAACAGCCAAAACAAAATGGATTGTGCCGTTTCATATTTATTTCTTTTTTTGCGGCCTTGCTTCTCCATCTGCTACCTCACAAATTACTCAAATCTCCGTTCAATTAAGCGCCCGCCTGCATCAACAATTCAAGCAGCTCATTCCAGTTTTCCTCAAACTCTTCATGTTCTTTGAGAGCGAGCGCAGGATCAAAGCAGCTAAGGGCATACTCGCGTGATGAGGACAGTACCATTGATCCGACTGTGCCCCAACTCATACGAGAAC
Source organism: Oscillospiraceae bacterium (assembly GCA_045602885.1). Classification (GTDB taxonomy): domain Bacteria; phylum Bacillota; class Clostridia; order Oscillospirales; family Oscillospiraceae; genus JAJPXI01. The sequence continues at coordinate 1,269 of JAZSCJ010000025.1, read as the reverse complement.
CGCTTGCAAGAGGCACCAGTTTTGAAAACTCTATCCCGTTTTGCGGATTGCTGAACATAGCATCGTATACAGGGGCACCACGAACCTGAGATAAAAGGGAATTGCCGATGGCATCTAATGCTTTGCCTGCTGAACCATTGTCCAGGCCAACGACCATCAGCTCGCGCAAAATTGCAACACGATTTTCCAATGTGTTGCCAGAATATTTTTTGTTGATAGCCGATATGATTTCCTCATCTGTCATGCCACTGTAATAAGCCTCTTTATGTAACAAGTTGACTGGCCCACGACCGGTGTTTTTTAATCCAAGGTCCAACCATTGATCCCCGCGTGCTTCCGATACTCGCTCCGGTAAAAGAGGTCTATAATTTGGATCAAACTCCTCTAAATTAGTCCCCGTTGGCCCATAGATTCCACTGAGCAGTGCACTCAAATTCGGAAAAGCAGCTTCAAATCGGTCATTCATTATTTTGTACTTTTCAACATCCGTCATGCCGCTGTAGTCTGTTGCCTCATGCAATTTTCGCAAGGTGGATAGCTTCTGGCTATCACTCATGCCGGTAAAGTCTGGCATGGGTGGCACAGCGTTGATTTTTGTTGTGGCGACATCCTTGTCCGATGCCACTTCTTCAAATGGAACTTGATTTGCCGTTTCAATCAACGCCCTATGCTCGGCGGCGCTTTTAACCTCCGAACTGTTCGCCACTGTACTGTCCTGACAGAGCTTCAGATATTCCTCGCCGGAAATAGCGGCAGATACCACGGGCCTGTCATCCACGAGGGTGTTGAAGTGGGTGGTATCGCCCGTGTTTTGCGCAGCGATCTGCCGATCAAAGCTCGGTTCGGCACGGGAGACCTTGGTATTCTTTTTGCCGGTTACTTCATACCCGCGAAGGGGATTTGTAATTCCGCTGATATTCATATCTGTCCTCCTGTTCGATTCGCGCCATGGGTGGCACAGGCAATGACTTTGGGACGGATGCCGACATGCATTGGTACGCTTTACGGTGGAAGCGTTCGGTATATAAGCTTGAAATATAGTATATGCTCATTTCCGGGGAAAGGCAATGTTTTCCAACAAAAAAGACAGCTTTCTGACGAAAGCTGTCGTTCTATTTGTGTTATCGCTACATTTTAGTTGCCGCTGGTTGGCGGCAAAAATCAAATCATCCGCAGAGCGGATACATCACTTTTCGCGTTTCACGATTACTTATTACGTTGCAAGAATTGACCTTGGATTTTAGTGAAGAGTGAAGAGGTAATAGTGAA